>DAITAE010000174.1:0-8420 GCA_036824445.1 Streptosporangiaceae bacterium
AGCCGCCGCCACCAGGGCAGAGGCGGCGGCTCAGGGTCAAGTGCCGGAAATCTCCGCCTCTCCCCGGTACCTCGATGGAGATCGGCCACGCTGCAACGATAAGTGCGCACCATCACGATGCGACAAAGACCGCGGCGCGCGGCGGCGCGAGCCGACGGCGCCCACTGGACCGTCCCGCCGACGGTGTGTCCGGCCGGTCACGCTGAGCCTGCTCGGTCAGTGAGCGGCCAGGCGCCTGAGCGCGAGCTCGGCGTAGAGCGCCGCGCCGATGCCCAGCACCGAGTCGTCGAAAACGGCGTCGGCGGCGTGGTTGTTGGGCGCGCTGGCCGGGTCCGCGCCCGGCGGGCACGCACCCAGCATGAGGTAGGCGCCCGGCACCTGCTCCAGCACAAAAGAGAAGTCCTCCGCCCCGGTCAGCGGGCTGGGCTGGGCGACACAGCGCTCCTCGCCGAGCAGGTCCGCCGCGACCCGGGTCGCGAACCGCGTCTCGGCTTCGTCGTTGACCGTCACCGGGTAGCCGTCGTGGAAGCCGGCGCTGACGGTGACCCCGTGCGCGTCGGCGATCCCGCCGAGCAGCGTGAGGGCCGATGTCCGGAGCCGGTCGCGGGCGGCGGGGGAGAACGTGCGCACGGTCGCCAGGAACTTCGCCTCGTCGGGGATCACGTTGTCCGTGGTGCCGGCGTGGAAGCTGCCGACGGTGATGACGACCGGGTCGAAGACGTCGAACCTGCGCGTCACCAGGGTCTGGAGCGCGGTTACCATCTCGCAGGCGACCGGGATCGGGTCGGCGGCAAGATGCGGCTGCGAGCCGTGGCCGCCGTGGCCTTGGACGGTGACCTCGAGGACCTCGGCCGCGGCGAGCATCGGGCCCGGCCGGGTGCTGCATACCCGGGCTGGCCACTCGGCCGAGGCGACGTGCAGCGCGAAGGCGGCGGCGGGCCGCTGCCCCGCGGCGTCGAGAACGCCTTCTGAGATCATGAGGCGGGCGCCGGCGTGACCTTCCTCCCCCGGCTGGAACATGAACACCACCGTGCCGGGCAGCTCATGCTGCCGCGCCGCCAGCAGCCGGGCCGCCCCGGCCAGCATGGCTGTGTGCAGGTCGTGGCCGCAGGCGTGCATGACGCCCTCGGTCTGCGAGGCGAAGTCCAGGCCGGTCCGCTCGGTCACCGGCAGGGCGTCCATGTCGCCCCGCAGCAGGACGACGGGCCCGCCGTCGGCGCCCGCGCCCCGCAGCACCGCGGTGACCGAGCTGAGCGCGCTGCCCAGGCTGATCTCCAACGGCGGCCCTTCCAGCGCCGCGAGGACCTTGCGCTGGGTGCCTGGCAGGTGGAGCCCGATCTCGGGCTCGCGGTGGATGGCCCGGCGCAGCCGCACCAGCTCGGGGGCGATCGCCTCGGCGTCGTCACGCACGGCCATGGTCAACCTCTTTCTGTGCTGTCGCCCCACGTCGCCGGGGGCCGCGTGGGTCCGCTGGGCGTCTTTGCGCCGTGCCCGTTCCTCACCGCAGGCGCCGCGCGCCAGCAGAGGGTATCGCCTGGAGGAACACGGGTGGCGGCCAGCCGCGGCGCGAGAACTCCGCTGTAACGGCCGCGCTGACCGTCCGCTGCCCCGCGGGCACCAGCGCGAGAGCCGACCCGCCGAAGCCGCCTCCCATCATCCGTGCGCCCAGTGCACCCGCGGCCTCAGCGGCGTCCACCGCCACGTCGGCCTCGGGCCAGGAGACCTCGAAGTCGTCCCGGAGCGAAACGTGTGACGCGTGCAGCACCGCGCCGACTCCCGCCATGTCGCCGCCGGAGAGCAGGGCCACCGTCTCCTTCACGCGCCCGTTCTCGGTGATCACGTGCCGGGCCCGGCGCCGCAGCACCGGATCGGCCAGCCCGGCGAGCGCGGCGAGGCTGGTGACATCCCGCAGCGATCCGACGCCGAGCAGGGAAGCTGCCCGGTCACATTCGCTGCGCCGCTGGGCGTAGCGGCCGTCGCCCAGGTCATGCCGGGCACCGGTGTCGATGATGGTCAGCGCCAGTCCCGTCCCGGCCGGATCGAGCGGAACGGCGGCGGTCTCGCCGCTCCGGCAGTCCAGCAGGAGGGCGTGACCGGCCTCGCTGAGCAGGGACGCGGACTGGTCCATGATCCCGCTGGGCACACCCACGAAGTCGTTCTCGGCGCGCCACGCCAGGGTGGCCAGCTCCGGCCGGGGCAGGTCGAGCCGGTAAAGCTCCGCGAGCGCCAGGGCGGTGGCGCACTCCAGCGCGGCCGAGGATGACAGCCCGGCGCCCTGCGGCAGGTCCGAGTCGACGGCCAGTCCGGCGCCGCCCGCCAGCCGATGACCGGCCTCGCGCAGCGCCCAGGCCACCCCGGCCGGGTAGGCCGCCCAGCCGGTGACGGCGCCGGGAGCGAGGGAGGCGACCGGCAGCTCTGCCGGGGCGCCGGGAGCCTGGCGCGAGCAGATGGCCAGCACGCCGTCGTCGCGCCGGCCGGCCGCCACCGTCACCCCGGGGTCGAGGGCGAACGGAAGCACCCATCCCTGGTTGTAGTCGGTGTGCTCGCCGATCAGGTTCGCCCGGCCCGGCGCCCGCCACACTCCCCCGGGCTGCCCGCCGAAGCAGTCGCCGAACCAGCGCTCCGCCGGCCCGGCGGCCGCATCGCTCACCGGAGCTGCCCCTGGGCGAACTGCCACGCATCGGTGATCATCGCCGCGAGGTCGGCTTCCGGGCGCCAGTCGCGTTCGGCATGAAAGCGCTCGGAGGAGGCGATGAGCACCGGCGGATCGCCTGGGCGGCGCGGGGCGATCCGGGAGGGGATCTCGTGGCCGGTCACCTCCCGGCAGGTCTGGAGCACCTCGAGGTTGGAGTATCCGCTGCCGTTGCCCAGGTTGTAGATGCGGTGCTCGCCGGGGGTGCAGGCGTCCAGGGCCAGCAGGTGAGCGCGGGCCAGGTCGGTCACGTGGATGTAGTCGCGTACGCAGGTCCCGTCCGGTGTGGGGTAGTCATCGCCGTAGATCGGCACGGGTGGGCGCGGGCCGCCTTCCTGGAGCGCCACGCTGAGAACGCTGGGGATGAGGTGAGTCTCCGGGTGGTGCCGCTCGCCAAGCCACGTGCCGTCCGCCCCGGCATGGGCGCCGGCCACGTTGAAGTACCGCAGGCTGACGGCGCCGATTCCGTGCATCCGGGCATGCTCGGCCAGTGCCGTGTCGACGGCGAGCTTGGACGCGCCGTAGGGGCTGCCCGGCCTGGTCGGCGTGGCCTCGTCGATGGGCATGCGCTCCGGCTCCCCGTACACGGCGGCGGTCGAGGAGAAGACGATCCGCGCGGTCCCGGTGACCCGCATGGCCTCGAGCAGGGCGAGCGTGCCGCCGAGATTGTGCTGCCAGTACAGCGCCGGGTTGGCAACCGACTCGGCCACCAGCGACTTGGCGGCGAAATGCAGGACGGCGTCGGCCCCGGTGGACAAGACCGCCTGCGCGTCACCCCTGACGGTCCCCCGGACGAAGGTGGCCGCGGCGGGAACGGCGTCAGCGTAGCCGGTGGACAGGTCGTCGAGCACGACCACCTCGTGCCCGGAGTCCGCGAGGAGGGAGGCGACCGCGCTGCCGATGTAGCCGGCGCCGCCGGTGACGAGCAGCCTCATCGAGCCTCCCGGAGCCGGAGAGCGGCCTCTTCCGGTGTGATGTCGTTGATCCAGACTCCCATCCCCGATTCGGTCCCTGCGAGGTACTTGAGTTTGCCCGGTGCCCGCCGGATGGACATCACCTGGAGGTGGAGCCCGAATTCGCGGCGGGCGAACTCATCACCGGCCGGCGCCTGGTGCCACGCCGCGATGTAGGGGAGCGGCATGCCGAAGAGCGCGTCGAACCGACGCAGCAGGTCGGGGTAGATCTCGCAGAACGCGCCGCGCGCCGCCTCGCCGAGTGCCGGGATGTTCGGCACCCGCCGCGCCGGGAACAGCAGGATCTCGTATGGCCAGCGGGCCGCCGCGGGCACGAAGGCCGTCCAGTGCTCGTTCCGGGCGACGATCCGGGTGCCCGCGGCCTGTTCACCGGCCACCATGACATCGAACAGGTTGCCGCGGCCGGCCGCGGCATACGCCTTCGCCTGGTCGAGCATGCGGGTGGTGCGGGGAGTCACGAACGGGAAGCCGTAGATCTGCCCGTGCGGGTGGTGGAGCGTCACCCCGATCTCCTCGCCGCGGTTCTCGAAGCAGTAGACCTGTTCGATCCCGGGCGTGGACGAAAGGACGGTGGTGCGGTCCGCCCACGCCTCCAGCACGGTCCGGACACGCCGGGGAGGCAGGCTCGCGAAAGAGGCGTCGTGGTCGGAGGTGAAGCAGACCACCTCACAGCGCCCGGTGGGAGGGCGCCCCGGCACGCCCCCCGTCTCGGGTGGCCCGTCCGGCGGGAGCGGCGCCGCGTCCGGCGGCCCGTCCGTCGGCGCTGACCGCTGTGCCGGGCTCGGGGGCAGCCCGCGCAGCGACGGGAACCTGTTCTCGAACACGACCACGTCGTAGTCGGGTGCGGGGATCTCGGTCAGCCTTCCGGGGCGCGAGGGGTCCAGCGGGCACTCCCCCGGGGGTGGCAGGAACGTCCGGTCCTGGCGCTGGGCTGCGATGATCACCCACTCTCCGGCCAGGGCGTCCCAGCGTAGACCGGCCGGCGGCAGGTCCTGGCCCTGGCGCCCAGGCCGCCCGGCCCGGCCTTCGCGAGGTGCCCGGCGTGCCTCGCCTTCCTGGGCGGCCCGGTCCGCCCGGTCCGCCCGGCCGGAATCGGTTCCCGCCGACGCCTTCGTGAGCGGCCGCCGGTCCGGCACGCTGGCCCGGCCGAGGCCCGGCGACTCATCGAAGTAGATGATCTCCCGTCCATCGGCGAGTCTGCCGCTGCTCTTCCAGAAGGGCTGCCCCACGAAACACATACGTTAGGGCATGCCGGGCGGATCTCCAGTCCACCCGCATCCGCGTAGATTCACCGGACAGGTTCCAGTTGGGGCCCACGTGGGCGGCGCTGGCGCCTCGCGTGTCCCTCCACTACCCGGCACCGTCTTGCCGGAGCCTCTTAGACTGTGCAGACCCACCCACCGTGGCGGCGGCCACGGTCCGGGGCACGCGGCTGGCGGGGTCGACAGGGGAAGCCGCCCCGCCGTGGCGGAAGCGGAGGTCAGAGATCGAGCTGTGAACCAGGTCGGCTGGGACATCGTTGTTGTGCTGGCCATAGTGCTCGTCGGCGGGTTCTTCGCCGGGGCGGAGATGGCCCTGGTCTCGCTGCGCGAGGGCCAGGTGCGCAGGCTCCGGCAGCGGGGCAAGCGCGGCCAGCGGGCGGCGAAGCTTGCGCAAGATCCCAATAGGTTCCTGTCCGCGGTGCAGATCGGCGTCACCGTGGCCACCCTGCTCTCGGGCGCGTTCGGTGCGGCCACCCTGGCCGGTGCCCTGAAAAGGACGCTGATCTCCCATCACGTCTCCACCGGATGGGCGTCCACGATCTCGCTGATCGTGGTCACCGGCGCGATCTCGTTCTTCACTCTGGTACTCGGCGAGCTTGCCCCCAAGCGGCTTGCACTGCAGCGCCCCGAGTCGTTGTCGCTGATCGCGGCGCCCGTGCTGGACCGCATCTCGGTGCTCGCCCGGCCGCTGGTCTGGCTCTTGTCGCGGTCAACCAACCTTGTGGTGCGTCTGCTCGGAGGGGACCCTGCCGCTGGCCGCGGGGTGATGACCGAGGAGGAACTCCGCGATCTGGTCGCCGGGAACCAGGCGCTCAGCGCCGACGAACGGCACATCGTGCGGGAGGTGTTCGACGCCGGGAAACGGCAGCTGCGGGAGGTGCTGGTGCCGCGCACCGAGGTCGACTTCATCGCTGCTTCCACGCCACTTGACCGCGCCGCCAAGATCGCGGCCGCCGCGCCGTACTCGCGGTTCCCGGTCTACCAGGACTCCTACGACGACGTCATCGGCTTCATCCATGTGCGTGACCTGCTCGGCCCCGATCTGGCTGGGCGGTCGGTACCGGTGGGGGAGTTGTGCCGTCCGGTGAAGCGGCTGCCGATCAGCAAGCGGGTGCTCTCGGCGCTCACGGAGATGCGCCGGGACCGGGCGCACATGGCGATCGTGGTAGACGAGTTCGGCGGAACCGCCGGCATCGTGACCCTGGAGGACCTGGTCGAGGAGCTGATCGGCGAGATCCAGGACGAGTACGACGTCGAGGAGGGCGGCCCGACGCAGCTGCGCGGCGGCCAGCTTGAGGTGGACGGGCTGCTGAACCTGGATGAGTTCGCCGAGCAGACGAGCGTGCACCTGCCTGAGGGCCCCTATGAGACCGTGGCCGGTTACATGCTTGCGACGCTGGGGGAACTGCCAGGGGTCGGTGCGGAGGTTGAGGTCAACGGCCACCGGCTCACCGTGACCAGACTGGATGGCCGGCGCATCGCGCGGGTCAGGGTGGGCCAGGTGGACGCGAGCGGCCCCGCGCCGGGCGAGAAAGCCGCCAGCCCGGCGCCGGGCGAGAAAGCCGCCAGCCCGGCGCCGGGCGAGGGAGCCGCCAGCCCGGCGCCGGGCGAGGGAGCCGCCAGCCCGGCGCAGGACGAGGCCGCCGGCCCGGCGCGGCAGGAGAGAGCTTCCGGCCCGCCGCCGGGCGAGCGGGCCGCTACCCCGCCACCGGGCTAGAGGCCGCCGGCCTGCAGCCGCAAGACCGGGGCCGCCAGCCGCCTCCAGGCGTGAGGGGCCTGCTGCCGTCTCCGGGCGGGAGAGGCCCGTTGCCGTCTCCGGGCGGGAGAGGCCCGCAGCCGTCTCCGGGCGGGAGAGGCCCGCTGCCGTCTCCGTACGGGAGAGGCCCGCAGCCGTCTCCGGCGAGCCGGGCCGCTAGCCCGCCTTCCCGGCGATACGACCTCTAGACTGCAGGTCGTGGCCGCCCCTCCTGTGGAGCGGGTGCGCGAGACCCGGGAAGGCGACGTCGTGCACGCTGGTGATTTCGACACCGTGCTGGTGGTGGACTTCGGCGCACAATACGCGCAGCTGATCGCCCGGCGGGTCCGCGAGTGTCATGTGTACTCGGAGATCGTGCCGTGCACGATGCCGGCGGAACAGATCCTGGCGCGCAAGCCCGCGGCGGTCATCCTGTCCGGCGGCCCGGCCTCGGTGTACACCGAGGGAGCGCCGCCCGCGCCGGCCGGCCTGCTGGCCGCCGGGGTGCCCGTGCTCGGCATCTGTTACGGCTTCCAGCTGATGGTGTCCGGGCTGGGCGGGTCGGTGGCGCACACCGGGGCCGGCGAATACGGCGCGACCGCGATGGACCTGCTGCCACCGCCCGGGACGGCGACCGGCGGGCCGGATGCGGACGCGGCCACCCTGCCGGGCGGAACATTGCTGTCCGGCCTGCCCCAGCGCCAGCAGGTCTGGATGTCACACGGGGATACCTGCACGGTGGCGCCGCCCGGGTTCACCGTCACCGCCCGTACCGCGGCGACGCCGGTGGCGGTGGTGGAGGCCCCGGGCCAGGGGCTTTACGGTGTCCAGTTCCATCCCGAGGTACTGCACACCGAACATGGCATGGAGGTGCTGCGGCGGTTCCTCAGGGCGGCGGGGTGCCGGCCGAACTGGACCATGCAGAGCATCATCGACGAGCAGGTCGCCCGGATCGCCGAGCAGGTCGGCGGGGGGAGGGCCATCTGCGGGCTGTCGGGCGGCGTCGACTCCGCGGTGGCTGCCGCGCTGGTGCAGCGCGCCATCGGGTCCCGGCTGACGTGCGTTTTCGTCGACCACGGGCTGCTGCGGAAGGGCGAGGCCGAACAGGTAGAAAAGGACTTCGTCGCGGCGACAGGGGTCGACCTGCACACGGTGGCGGCGGCGGGCACGTTCCTGACCGCCCTGGCGGGCGTGGTCGAGCCGGAAGAGAAGCGCAAGATCATCGGGCGGGAGTTCATCCGCGCGTTCGAACGGGCCACCCGCGAGATCGCCGCCGAGGCGGGCGCTCACGGCGAAGCCGTGAGTTTCCTGGTCCAGGGCACGCTGTACCCGGACGTGGTGGAGTCGGGCGGCGGCACCGGCACCGCCAGCATCAAATCCCACCACAACGTCGGGGGGCTGCCGGCGGACCTCGGTTTCGCGCTGGTGGAGCCGCTGCGCGGCCTGTTCAAGGACGAGGTACGCCGGATCGGCCAGGAACTGGGCCTGCCGCCGGAGATCGTCTGGCGCCAGCCGTTCCCCGGGCCGGGCCTTGGCATCCGCATCATCGGCGAGATCACGCAGGAGCGGCTCCAGATCTTGCGCGAGGCCGACGCCATCGTCCGGGAGGAGCTGTCCCGGGCGGGCCTGGACCTGGACATCTGGCAGTGCCCGGTGGTGCTGCTGGCCGACATCCGCTCGGTCGGAGTCCAGGGGGACCTCCGCACCTACGGGCACCCGGTGGTGCTGCGCCCGGTGACCAGCGAGGACGCGATGAC
>DAITAE010000696.1:0-2335 GCA_036824445.1 Streptosporangiaceae bacterium
ACCCCGAGGGCAACGAGTTCTGCCTGTGCCGTCCCTGATGCCGCGCGCTGAGACGAGCTTGACCGCGACCTCATCAATGCCAGTGGCATCTGGATTCTGACCCGCGGCTGCCCCTTGGGGTGCCACGCGGGGGTTCAGTGGTGTCCGGGAGCCTGGCTCAGATGTGCTCCATGATCATTACTGCGTTGGTGTCGGGTTCGAGGGCCTTGAAGATGTGCGGCGCGTCTCCGGGGTAGGAGATGTAGTCGCCGGGGCTGATGTCGGCCGGCTGACCGGCCGGGCCGACCAGTGCCCGGCCGGTGGCGAGCACGACGTGTTCGGTGGTGCCGGGGTTGTGCGGGTCGGAGAGCCGGGGCTGGCCGGGCTGCACCTGGATGCGGTAGATATCACGCCGGGCGCCCGGGGGGCAGGAGGCGAGCAGCGTGGCGGCGTAGCTGGCGCGCTCGGCGTAGGTGACCGGCCCCTCCCCCGCGCGGATCACCCGCACCACCGGCCGTGGCTGGTCGACCAGCCGGCTGAACGGCACGCCGAGCGCGACTGACAGCGCCCACAGGGTCTCCACGCCCGGGTTGCCCACCCCGGATTCCAGCTGGGAGAGGGTGGACTTGGCGATGCCCGCCCGCCGGGCCAGCTCGGTCAGCGACAGCCCGGCCCGGTCGCGCTCGCGCCGGATCGACGCCGCGATCAGTGAGATCAGGGCCGGGGGTGGCGCGGCTTCCGCCGGTGAACCGCTACCCACGTGTTCGCTCCAGACTTCCATTCGTTCGGCTTGACGAACGCCAGCCGTTATGTTCATCATATTGGACATGCGTTCGTTGTGGCGAACACTGGATCGCGGCGTGTTGCGCGACGTCGCGCTGGTCTGCCTCGCCGACGCGATCGTGGGAGCCTCCTTCGGCGCCATCACCGTGTCCGGCGGCCTACCCATGTGGGTGCCGGTCACCATGTCCGTGCTCGTGTTCGCGGGCGGCGCCCAGTTCGCCGCGGCGGGCGTCGTGCTCGCCGGCGGCAGCCCGGCCGCCGCCGTGCTGGCCGGCCTGATCCTCAACGCGCGCCTGCTGCCGTATGGTTTCACGGTCGCGGACGCGGCCGGGGGCCGGTGGTGGACGCGGCTGATGGGCGCGCAGCTGATCACCGACGAGTCGGTGGCGTTCACGCTGCGCCAGCACGAGCCCCGGCGGCGCCGCGCCATCTTCTGGGCGTGCGGCCTGGCCCTGTTCGGGTGCTGGAACGCGGCCGTCGCGGCCGGCGCAGCGGCGGGAACGGCCATCCGCAGCACGGGCAGCTTTGGGCTGGACGCGGTCTTTCCCGCCGTGCTACTGGCCCTGGTGCTGCCCACGCTGGCCGATCGCGGCACCCGCCACGCGGCCCTGGCCGGCGCCGTCATTGCCGTCGCGAGCACCCCCTTCCTGCCGCCCGGCGTACCAGTGCTGCTGGCGCTGGCCGGCCTGGTGCTGGCCGCCCGGCCCACCCGCACGGCGCCGGACACCAAGCCCGCGCTGGAGGTGCGCTGATGCCCCTGCTCGCCATCGCCGCGCTGGCCGCCGGAACCTACGTGTTCCGGCTCGCCGGACCGCTGTCCGGGAACCGGCTGCGCGTCCCGCGCCGCCTGCAGCACCTGCTGTCCGCCGCCACGGCCGTGCTGCTGACCGCCCTGGTAGCCACCGCCGCCCTCACGCAAGGGCACGGCTTCGCCGGCTGGGCCAGGCCAGCCGGCGTTCTGGTCGCCGGGGCGCTGGCAATCCGGCGCGCGCCATTCCCGGTCGTGGTCGCCGCGGCCGCCGCGACCACCGCCCTGCTCCGGCTGGCCGGTATCCCCTGACCGTGCCACCGGCCGCCCGGTGCAGAACCTGCGCCAGATTCAGCGACCAGGGTGGAAATCGTGCCCGCCGGGCCGGGCGCCGCTAGGCCGGCGGGACTGCCCCGGGGGGTGAGCCCGGTCATCCCGTCGCCGACGATGAGGCCGCCGCCGCGGCGCCAGGTGAAGTAGCGCCAGGACATGTTGACCAGAGCGGAGATCCGATTGCGGCCGCCGAGCAGGGTGATCAGGTGCAGCACGAGCCAGGCCAGCCAGGCGAGCGTGCCGTGGATGCGTACCCGGCGCGGGAGCTCGACGACCGCGGATCGGTACCCGATGGTGGCCATGATGCCCTTGTCGCGGTAGCGGAAGGCCACCGTCGGCTGTCGCTGCACCAGCCTGCCGACCTGTTTCGCGGCGTGCTTGCCCATCTGCAGGGCGGGCTGGGCCAGCTGCGGCAGCGGATGGTCCTCGATGAGCGCGATGTCACCGATCGCGAAGATCCGGTCGTGCCCGGTGACCCGGAGATCGGGTCCG
>DAITAE010000175.1:0-8397 GCA_036824445.1 Streptosporangiaceae bacterium
CGCTCGTCGCACACCGATCGCTAGCGGGGCGTCCCGTCGCGGCCGACCTCGTCGAGATCCCTTCGCCCCAGCTCAGCCGCCGGCGCCACCTGGACGAGCAGCTATGCGCCCAGGAGATCAGGGAGCAGCGGGAGACAGGCTCACCAGCCAGGACCTCATCATCCGGCGTTTACGTACCATGGCTGGTTGTGGGACACGAGGTGCGGACCTCGAGCGCCGCTAGCACGCTCAGTCCTGTCATGGTCGGACGCGACCGCGAGTTTGCCCAACTTCAAGGCGCGTGGCGGACGGGCGGCCAGATGCTCGTGGTGCGCGGACGAGCCGGGATCGGCAAGAGCCGACTGGTCAGGGAGTTCGCGACCTGGGTCCAGGACGCGGGCGGGACTGTCCTGGCTGGCCGATGCAGCCCGACCGCTGGGGACGTGCCGTTCCGTCCGCTGCGGGAGGCACTGCTCGCTGCCGCCCGTGTCGGACTGGCGCCATCGTCGCGCCTTACGGCATTCCGGCCGGTCCTGGGGTCGCTGGTTCCCGAGTGGTCAGGCGAGCATGCCGAGGGTTTTGACGGCGGGCTGATGGTCCTGGCCGAGGGCGTGCTGCGGCTGATGGTGGAGTGGTCGTCATCGGAGGCTCCCGCGCTCTTGGCCATCGAGGACGTGCACTGGGCTGACCGGGAAACGCTTGAGGTGATCGAGTACCTTGCCGACCACGTGTCCGGGCACGCTGTCCTGGTGGTCGTCACCTTGCGCAATGATGAGCCGGGACCGGGCAGCGAGCTGGTGTCCGCGTTGCGGGCTCGCCGGGTGGTCCACCACATCTCGTTGCCTCCGCTCGATCCGGCGCAGTCCCGGGTCATGCTGGCGGAGTGCCTAAGCGCCGCGACGTTGCTGCCGGAACTCGTCGATGCCGTGGTGACCAGGAGCGATGGCGTCCCGTTCTTCATCGAGGAGCTGCTGGCGGCCGCGCTAGGCGAGGCGAATTCAGGGCGGCTCGTTCCGGGGTCCATCGCCACGGCCGTCGATGCTCGCCTTGAGTTGCTGCCAGAGTCGACAGCGCGTTTCCTCGGCTTCGCGGCGATGCTTGGGCGCAACTTTGACTGGCATGTCGTGGCGGCGGCGACCGGTTGCCCGCCGCAGGAGGCGATCGGCCGGCTTCGCCAGGCAGCCCGTGCGCAGCTAATCGACACCGACGGAGCTGGATTCCGGTTCCGCCACGCGCTGACCGCGGAGGCGGTGCGATCGTCGCTTCTTCCCGAAGAACGGCAGGCTATCTGCGCGAGCCTGCTTGAGACGCTGCAGTTGCTGCACCCGGGCCTTGAGGGCGAGACCTGTCAGCTCGCGGCCAGCCTCGCTGTCGAGGTCGGCGACCAGCTACGCGCCGCCCAGCTGTGGCTGGAGGCGGCCAGCCGGGCGTTGCGGGAGGGGTCGCTCGGCTCCGCTGAAGCGCTGGCCCTTCGGGCGCAAGCCGCGCGGCCCCTGGAGACGGACCGCGTCTTGCTGTCCATATGGACCATCGCCGGCCAGCCACTGCGCGCTCTCGAGGCCGGGCAACGCATCCTGTCCGCCGATGACAGCGACCCGGCGGTGCGCACCGAGGTGCTCTTCGAGCTTGTGGACGCCATGATCACCGCCGGGCGCTGGGACAACGCTGAGAACTACCTGGAGACGTTGCGTTCCGTAGCCGGGCTTGGCCGGCCGGATGCTGCCCGCCGGGACGTCGCGGTGGCCGAGGTGGCATTGGCCAGGAACGACAAGGCGGCTGCCGTCGAGTTCGCCAATGCCGCGCTCGCCGCCGCGCGGGAGGACGGGCTCGCTGAGGTGACCTGCCGGGCATTGTGGGTGATCGGCCGGGTCGAGCGCGGGAGGACCATGGACGTGGCTCGCGCCGCGTTCGAGGAGGCATACGAGTGCGCCTCGCGGAGCGCCCTGCCAGTCTTCCAGGTGAAGTCGCTGCAGGAGCTCGGCACGATCGACATGTTCGAGACGCTTGGCACGGCTCGGTTCGAGGAGGCCCGCCGAGAGGCGCTGGCCGCGGGGGCCATCTCGATGGTCGCCATGGTCGATCTCCAGCTGGCGGCGACCTACAGCGCCCGAGGCCAGGCCGGCCTGACGCTAGCGGCCGCCGGCCGTTGCGAGGAGGCCTCGCGCCAGTTCGGCCTGGCTTCCCTCCCTACGAGCCTCGCGCTCCAGGCGGTAGCGCACGGTCTCTCCGGCAACCGCACGGCGATGGAGACCCTTGCCGCGCAGGCGCGCGCGATCGACGGTGACCGCGACACCGTAGAAATGATCACGCTGGCGAACGGCCTCGCCCTTTACCACCTCGGCGAAGGACAGCTTCCCGAAGCGCTGGACGCGATGGACCGCGCCATGGACGTACTGCGGGCCGCGGGCGGCGCGCATGACTTCCCGGGCAGGTGGGCGCTGCTGCGAACCGTCACCGACGCGGGCGGGGCGCAGGCCCGGGACGAATGCCGTCGGCTCAGCTTCGACACCGCGATGAGCCGCGCCACCCTAACAGCGGCTGACGCCGTGGCCGCCGACCGGGAGGGCGGGGACGCGGCATCGATCTTCGCCGCGGCGGATCGCGCCCTGGGCCGCATCGAGAGCGGATTCACCCGCAGCCTGGCCCGGCTGCTGGCCGCCCCCTGCGCCTACCGCGACGGGTGGGGAGAACCGGTCGTATGGGTGCGGGAGGCCCTGTCGAACTTCGAGCAGCTCGGCCTGCCCAACTTCGCCGGCCAATGCCGGGCAGCGCTGCGTGCCATGGGCGAGCCGGTGCCACGCCGGCCCCGGAGCGAGGCGCCGCGAGTAACCGGCCTGCTGGCCGCCCGGGGCGTCACACCACGCGAGGCCGAGGTGCTGGCCCAGATCGCCGCCGGGCGCTCCAACCGGGAGATAGCCGGGGCGTTGCACCTGTCAGTCCGCACCGTGGAAAAGCACATGGAACGGCTTCTCATGAAGACCGGTCACAGCCGCTCTGAGCTGGCCCGGTTCGCCGAGGGCGCCGGAGTCCAGCCCGCCGTATGACGCCGCTACGTACTCACATGGCCAGAATCCGGCTAAGTACGTAGCCGGAAGGCACAAATGCCGTAGCGCGCCACCGATGGCGGCGCGAACCCGGCACCGGACCATGTTGGCAGGCCCAAGAACCCAGCCCGCCAGGAGCCCCGACATGGCCGCCAGTACAACCGGAAACGCGAGCTTCACCGCTGCCTTCGCAGTGAACCAGACACCCGAAGAAGTCTTCCACGCCATCAACAATGTCCGCGGCTGGTGGTCCGAGGACATCGAGGGTGGCACCGACAAGGTCGGCGGCGAGTTCACCTACCGGTACCAGGACGCCCATCGCTGCCGGATCAAGGTCACCGAGCTAGTCCCCGGCGAAAGAGTCGCCTGGCGCGTCCTGGACAACTATTTCGATTTCACGCAGGACAACGCCGAGTGGAAAGACACCGAGATCCACTTCGAGATCACCGCGCGTGACTGCAAGACCGAGATCCGCTTCACCCACGTCGGGCTAGTCCCCGAGTACGAGTGCTTCGACGTCTGCTCGAATTCCTGGGACTTCTACCTGTACACCAGCCTGCGCGCCCTGATCCGCACGGGTCACGGGCTGCCCAACAGCAAAGAGCAAGCCGCATCCGGCTAATCCAGGCCAATCACCGCTTCAACTCAAGGAGGAAACACCGATGAGCACGACGATCGACGGCAAGGTCATCCTGGTGACCGGGGCCAACCGAGGC
Source organism: Streptosporangiaceae bacterium (assembly GCA_036824445.1). Lineage (GTDB taxonomy): Bacteria > Actinomycetota > Actinomycetes > Streptosporangiales > Streptosporangiaceae > UBA9676. The sequence continues at coordinate 3,740 of DAITAE010000175.1, forward strand.
ATAGGGCAGGCGCTGGTCACCGAGGCCCTGCGCCGCGGCGCGTCCCGGGTGTACGCCGGGACGCGGCAGCCATACGCCCACCCGGACCCGCGGGTCACCTCACTGGCGCTGGACATCACCGACGAGGGGCAAGTGCGGGCGGCCGCCGCCCAGGTCGAGTCCCTCGACATCCTCGTCAACAACGCGGGCGTCTTCCTCTTCGATGACCTCAGCGACCGCGAGGCGCTCGAACGGCACCTGGCGGTCAACCTGTTCGGCACCTACGGCGTGATCCAGGCCTTCCTGTCGCCGCTGATCGCTTCCGGCGGCGCCATCGTCAACAACGTGTCGATAGCGGCCCTCGCCCCCATCCCGGTGACCCCCGCCTACTCGCTGTCCAAGGCGGCGGCGTTCAGCCTGACCCAGTCGCTGCGGATGCTCCTAGCCGGACAGGGGGTGCGGGTCCACGCCGTGCTGACCGGGCCAGTGGACACCGACATGGTCCGCGACCTCGACATCCCGAAGGCTTCTCCCCAGTCCGTCGCGCAAGGCATCTTCGACGGGGTCGGCAAGGGCGAGGAGGACATCTTCCCCGATCCCCAGTCCGCCACCCTCGCCGACGGCTGGCACGCGGGGCCGGCCAAGGCGCTTGAGCGCCAGAACGCCGCGCTCCTGCAGCCTCAGCCCGTCGCGTCCTAGCCCGTCCCAGGAAAGAGGCACGAGAGGTGCGCAAAACGAGCGGGCAGGCCGTCGCGAGCATCGCGGCGTCCGCCCGCCCCTCCCCGGCGGCCGTGCGGCGCGCCCGGGCCAGCGGCTGGCTCCTGGCCGCACCGCTGTTCGCCGGGTCGTACCTCGGTGTCTGGGCGCTGGCCGGCGCCGTGGTGTACGCGCTGTACCGGCCGCACGGGACTGTCGCCGCTGACGCGGCAGCGATCGTAGCCGCTATCTACGAGTTCACGCCACTCGAGCAGCGCTTCCGCCGCCGCTGCCGCGACAGCGCCCGCTCCGGATTCCAGTTCGGGCTGTGCTCCACCGGATCGTCCTCGCGCCCTCGTCGGTTCCCGGGCTGACCCCGCGATGTGACACCTCATCGGCACGGTGGCCCGGCCAGGCTGCTGTGACCGCAAGAAAAGGAGAAACAAGGAAATGACCAGTCACAAGATCGGAACACGGGAACAGTGGGCAGCTGCCCGCGAGCAGCTGCTCGCCCGCGAGAAGGAGCACACCCGGCTGGGCGACGAACTCGCGCGGCAGCGGCGCGAACTGCCATGGGTCCGGGTCAACAAGGAATACCGCTTCGACACCGACGACGGCACGCGCTTGCTGGCGGAACTGTTCGATGGCCGCAGCCAGCTGCTCATCTACCACTTCATGTTCGGCCCGAGCTACGCGGCTGGCTGCCCGACCTGCTCCTCGATCGCCGACAGCGTCAACGGCGTCCTCCCGCACCTGAACGCACGCGATGTGACCATGCTGTTCGTCTCACAGGCCCCGCTCGAGACGTTGCAGGCGTTCAAGCAGCGGATGGGCTGGAGCTTCCCCTGGATGTCGTCGGCCAACAGTGAGTTCAACACCGACCTCGGCTTCTCCAGCAGCCAGGAGCAGACGCGGGAGTGGGCCGAGCCGATGCTCGAGCAGCTGCCACCGATCGCCGCCCGTAACGCGAGAGAGACCGGCACCGACATCGTCGGGTACCTGACAGAGAACTTCGGCTTCAGCGTCTTCGTTCTGGAAGACGGCGACGTCTACCACACCTATTCGACCGGGGGCCGCGGGGTCGAGTTCCTGATGGGCTACTACCCGATCCTCGACCGGGCGCCGAAAGGCCGCGACGAGGGCGACGGGTTCCAGCTCTGGATCCGCCGCCACGACGAATACGACAGCCAGTGACGCGCCTTGGAGGAGATTCATGACGAAGTCGGCTCCCGACGAAGGCAGCGACCATAACGCCAAGATCATCAAGGAGTTCCGGGCGAACCAGGGACGCGTCGGCGGGCCTTGGGCGGACACCACGCTGATCCTCATCCACCACATCGGCGCCAGGTCCGGGTCGAGCGCATTATTTGCTGCGGCCGGGCGGGATGGGTGCGATGGCCGTCCGGCTAGCATCGCCTGATGAGTGATCAGCGCTTCGTTCCGGTGGATTTCGCGGTACCTGGTGGGCTCACGGCTGAGGAATTCCGGCTGGAACCGCTCGGGCCCCAGCACAACGCTGCGGACCATGCCGCATGGACGGCCAGCATCGGCCATATCCAGGCGACGCCGGGGTTCACCGGGACGGGCTGGCCACACGAGATGAGCCTGGCGGACAATCTGCGCGACCTCGAACGCCACGCACGGGACTTCGCCGAGCGCCGCGGGTTCACCTACACCGTGCTCAGCACCGGCACCGACGAAGTCATCGGCTGCGTGTACATCTACCCGCCGCGCGGCGAAACCCCGGGCGGCGCCGATGCCGGTGAACAGCAGGCGGCCGTCAGCTCCTGGGTGCGCGCGGACCGTGCGGAGCTCGACCCAGTGCTTTATCACACGGTCCGCGCATGGCTGGAACGCGACTGGCCGTTCCGCTCGATCGAGTACGCGCCACGGGTCTGACCTGCTGCCGCCGATCGGGCTGACTCGTCACATCCCAGGCTGAGGGGAATTCCCGACTGGCGCGCCGACTCAGTCCGCCTATTACCGGGCCACCTTAGGTTCACGGAGCGTAATACCGTACTAGCCCTGGCCCTGCGAGCCTGTCCAGTGCCTGCCTTGGTGCCGGGCTTGATCGTCATGGCGGGATTGCCCGGCCGGATGTTGCCTACCGCGCGCGGAGGAAGTCAAGCACTCGCCGGATCAGCAGTGCAGTGGCGTCCGGGTCGTACGACGGTAGCGAGCTGTCGGCGAAATAGTGCTGGTCGCCGGGGTAGAGGAACAGCTCCGCATCCTTGGCCTGGTCGACGAGCTCGCGGGCGGCGTCGATGTCGCCCTCGCCGACGAAGATCGGGTCGGCGTCCATCCCGTGCACCTGGACCGGCACCCCGTCGGGCCAGGCGGAGCCGAACGCCGAGACCGGGACACAGGAATAAAACAGCAGCGCCCCGCGCGCTCCCGGCCGCGTCTGCGCCAGCATCTGCGCCGGGACCACGCCGAGCGAAAACCCGGCGTACACCAGCTCGGCGGGCAGTGCCTCGACTGCCCGGAGGCCGCGCGCGATCACCTCGCCGGGGAAGCCGATCTGCTCGGCATACCCCATCCCCTCCTCGATGCTGCCGAAGGTCTGGCCGTCGAACAGATCGGGAGTGTGCACGATGTGCCCGGCGCGGCGCAGCTCGTCGGCGAAGGCGACGACGCCGGGGCTCAGGCCCTGCGCATGGTGGAAGAGCACCACCTCAGCCATCTTCTGGGCTCCTTTCTCTGACGCGAGGACCGAACGACCCCCGCATGCGCTCCCGCGAAGCGGTCCACGGGCTCGTCGCAAGCCCCTACCCAGCCTGCCCGAACAAGACCACGAGCCAACGGCCAGCCCAGCCGCTCGGCGCAGAAAACCCGATCCGGGTCAGCGGCGTCCTGATCAAGCACCACGTGTGTAGCCGCGCCGAACGGCGGATACTTGCGCGGTGGGCGCAGACCCAGCGCCATGCACGCGCTAAGCCGCCGGTTGCCGGTCAATGGCCTGTCGGCGGCTCAGCTCGCTCGGACCGTGCGCGGGCCGGAATCGGTGAGAACATCGAACCTGGGGCGCCGGCGCACTCCGCCAGTGGCCGTGCGTCACCGCCTGGGGGAGGACAGACAATGCGCCTTGGAGCCCCGGACACCCGAGAGGCAGCCGGTCGCGTGCCACGGCCGCGGACGAGCTTCGTCGGCCGGGAGCGCGAACTCGGCTCGGCGCGCCGCCTCCTCGGCTGCACCAGGCTGCTGACGCTGACCGGACCCGGCGGCTCGGGCAAGACCAGGTTGTCGATCGCGCTCGCGGCGCGCGTCGCGGCCGAGTTCCGCGACGGCGTCCGCTTCGCACCGCTCGCTGCGGTCAGGGATCCGTCGTTGGTGCCGGCGTCGATCGCGCAGAGCATCGGCCTGCAGGACGCCAGGGGGCAGTCACTGCTCGAGCACATGACCAGCTACTTGGCGAACCTCAAGGTCCTTTTGATCCTGGACAACTTCGAGCATGTCCTGCCCGCAGGTGAATTCGTGGCCAAGCTGCTCGGCGCGAGCAGCGATCTGCGGATCCTCGTGACGAGCCGCTCACCGTTGCACGTGTCAGGCGAGCAGGAGTTCCCGGTCCCGCCCTTGCTCCTTCCGGAACCGGCCGCACCGGTATCCGCGGCGTCCCTCGCCGAGTGCGAGTCCGCGCAGCTATTCGCGGCCCGCGCCGCAGCCTCGGAGCCCGGCTTCACCATCACGGGCGAGAACGCCGAGGCCATCGCGGGAATCGTGCAACGACTCGACGGGCTGCCACTGGCGATCGAGCTGGCGGCGGCGCGGGTGAAGTTGCTGCCGCCGACAGCGATCTTGACGCGGCTCGCGGACTCGCTCGGACTGCTCGTGAGCAGCAGCCGGGACGTGCCGGACCGGCAGCGGACGCTGCGCGCCACGATCGCCTGGAGCCACGATCTGCTGGGCGAGCCGGCCCGGCGGCTGCTGGCGGCGTGCTCGGTGTTCCGCGGCGGTATCGGCCTGGATCACATCGAGGCGGTCTG
>DAITAE010000176.1:0-6667 GCA_036824445.1 Streptosporangiaceae bacterium
CTGCGCCGTAGCCGAAGAGCCGGACGGACGGATCGATGCCGGCCAGCAGCTCCGGTCCGCGGTCCGGGCCGATGGAGGTCACGATCACCCCGTCGCGTCCCCGCGGGCGGAACGCCACCGGCACCACCCCGGCCGCGGCCTCCAGCCTGGAGACATAACCGGCCCAGTCGTAGCCCGGCGCAGGCGCGCACAGTGAGTACTTCTGCTCTCCCGGCGGCACGTCATGGCGGTAGACCGCCACCCCGGTCGAGTCCGGGCCGCGCGACGCGAGCACGTCGAGCATCGGCACAACGAGCTGGCCGAGCCGCGGGTACAGATCTGGGTTCTTGAGCCGGAGACCGGCGATCCCGCACATCAGCCTGTGTTCCAATCCCCTCAATCGCACCTGGCCAGTCCCGTTAATCGCACCTGGCCAGCGCCTGGTTGCGAGGAGGCTAACACGGTCAGCCCCGTTTGGGACACGGGCGAATCTTGGCGCAGCCCACTCGCCTGTGCCGGGTATCCGGGCCGAACGGCGTCATTCCGGCCGCGCCATGTCTGGCGTTCCGACAGCGAACCAGACGCGCCTGTGGTGCGATCGAGTCGGAAACACAAACCTGTGTGTGGCGTATCGCCCGGGGACGGTGAGGCAGTGAGGGCGTCCGGCCGACAGGCCCGGCTTGTGGCACTGGCTCGGCTCCTTGACCGGTTTCTGCTGCCCCTGGTCCTGATCTCCGCGGGGCTGGGCATTGCTTTTCCTGGCCCGGGACGGCGCCTGGACGCCACCGGGGGGATCTTGATTACCCTGGCGGTGCTGGTGTTCTGCACCGGTACGTCAGTCACCCTCGCCGACATCAGCGGCCTGCGCACGGCTTCCCGCCGCATCGTGCTCGTGCTGGTGGCCACGAGCGTCACGCTGCCAGTGCTGGCGTGGCTGGCCAGCAGGATCGTCAGCGAGCCCATGCCGCGCAGTGGTGTGCTGGCGGCCGGTGTCGCCCCGGTGGAGGTGGCATCGGTGGCGTTCACCGGCCTGGCGGGCGGCGAGGTCGCGATCGCGGCCGGCCTGCTGGTCGCGTCCACGCTGCTGACGGTCCTGCTCGCCGGGCCGGTCCTGGCACTCCTCGGCGCCCACGCAGCGACGTCGCAGCTCGGGCTGCTGCTCACCCTCACGCTTGTTGTCGCCTTGCCGCTGGTGGCTGGCTGCGCGCTGCGCACCATCGACCCGTTCGGCGGGCGCGAGCGCCCGCTCATCGAGATCCTGGGCATCGCGAGCCTGCTGGTGCTGCTCTGGGAGGTAGCCAGCGAACTGCGGCTGCAGGCCGGCGATGGCGTGGTTGCCCTTGCCCTGCTCGCCTACCTTGGTGGCGCCGTCGGTCTGGGATGGCTGCTCGCCCTCGGGGCGCCATCGCCACGGCGCAGCGCGGTCATCCTGCCGACCGCGATGCGGGACTTCGCGGTGGCGGCCGGCATCGCCGCCAGCGCGTTCGGCATTGCCGCCGCCGCCCCGCTGGGGATCTATGGAGTCATGGTGCTCGTCTTCGGTGCCATCGCCGTCCAGGCATCAAAGCGAGGCTGGCGGACGGGGGTGAGTAAATCCGCTCGTCATGACCCCGTACCAGTCGACGGCCCGGCCGGCTGAGGTTCCCGTCAGTGCGGACGAGGGAATCCAATGAGCATGAGATCACCCGACGGCGCGGCGCGGATCCCATGCTGGCAGCGCCGACGGACGGGCAGAGACCCGGCCGCGGCCAGCGGCTTCGGTGAGCCCAAGAAATCGCTGCCACACGGCGCCAAGGACTTCCTGGGCCTGGCGTTCACGGCCGCGATCATCGGCGCGATCCTGCTGTTCGCGACGAACGGCCTCGCCAGCCCGTGCCGGGCGGCACCGGGCCCACGCCCGCGCCCGGGCGCCTGCTCCGGCATATCGGCCATCGCCAATCATGTTCGCGTGGTCGGGACCCTGGGCGTCGCCGCCTGCGCCGTGCTGGCCGTGATCGCCTTCGTCTGGTACATGTTCTGGGGCTACAAGATAAACGGGCGGCTGGAAGGGGATCGCGACGGCTGAGGTCCCACGAGCGAGCGCCGCCGGAGCTGCTCGGATGAGGCCGGTGCGGGTGCGCGAGGAGGCCGGGTGACCGGCCCGGGCGCAACGCTGGTGGTGCGCGACGTCGCGGTGCGGGCGGTGGTGGTCCCGCTGCGGCGCCCGCTGGCCACCCGGGTGGGGGATTTCTCCCGCTGGCCCCTGCTGCTCATCGACGTCTTCACGGAGCAGGGCGTCACCGGCCGCAGCTACCTGGCCCCCTACCTGGACCGCGCGATGGCCGCGCTGCTTCCGGCTATCCGCGATCTGGGCGCGGGGCTGCGCGGGCGGCCTGCCGCACCGGCCGAGGTTTTCGAGCAGGCACGCGGCTGGTTTGGCCTGGCTGGGTATCAGGGCCTGGCCCTGGCCGCGGTGGCCGGGCTCGACATCGCGGTGTGGGATGCGCTCGCCAAGGCGGCCGGGCTGCCGCTGGCCCGGCTGCTCGGCGGGACCCTGGGCCCGGTCCCCGCGTACAACAGCAACGGGCTGGGTCTCATCCCGCCCGCCGGCGCCGGAGACGAGGCCCTGGAACTCCTCGCCGAAGGCGGGTTCACCGCCGTGAAGGTGCGGGTGGGGAGGGCCACGGCGGCCGACGACATCGCAGCGGCCCGGCGCGTCAGGGAAGCCGTCGGCGACGAAGTTACCCTGGTCGCGGACTACAACCAGGGGCTTGCCCGGGGCGAGGCGCTGCCACGCTGCCGCGCGCTCGACGCGGAAGGCCTCTCCTGGGTCGAGGAGCCGCTGCGCTACGACGATCTGGACGGCCACGCCCGGCTCGCGCGTGCCATCGCCACGCCGATCATGCTCGGGGAGAACTTCTACGGCCCTCGTGCGATGCAGGAAGCCATCCGGGCGCAGGCGTGCGACCTGGTGATGCCCGACCTGATGCGGATCGGCGGAGTGACCGGCTTCCTGCAGGCAGCGGCGCTCGCCGACGTGGCCGGTGTCCCGATGTCCTCCCACCTGTACCCGGAGGTCTCCGGCCACCTGCTGCGGGTCACCCCGACCCGGCACTGGCTGGAGTGGCAGGACTGGGCCCACCCGGTGCTGGCGCACCCATTCGAGGTGCGCTCCGGCGCACTGCACCTGCCCGACGTCCCCGGCAACGGCCTGGAATGGGACGAGGACGCCGTCGCGCACTACCGGGCAGAACCCTGACCGCCCCGGCCGTGATGGCGACCCGCGGCTCGCGGTGATAGGGCCACGCGAGCCTGGTCAGCGGTTGGCGTCAGGCCCGGAAGTCCCACCGTCCCGTTTGCTGGAAGCTCTCCCGTCCCGCCCAGCCCGCGGCGCGCCAGGCCAGCACGACATCTGCGTCCACGCGCTGCAGCGGCCCGTACTCCCCCGCGTCATAGTTCCAGTCGTACTTCCGGTTGTACGCCTCGATGGCCTCCGCGCCGTCCTCGCGTCCGGTGGCGCGCCCCTCGACGATGACCACGTCGGTCCCGCTGTCGAGGTGGACGGTGACGACCGGATCACGCGCCAGCGTGCGCAGCGTGATGGGCGTCCCGATGCTGAGGCAGAGGTGATCACTTGCCCAGATGCCCCACACCGGGCGGGGATGCGGATGGCCCTGGGTCCGCGCGATGACCCAGTAGGTTCCGGCGGCCGCAAGCTGGGCGTCAACCCAAGACCAGTCGAGACCCGGTGTGGCACTGGGCTGGCCGTACATGTGCAGCGCCGCTCCGCGAGGCATCGCTACAGGCTAGCCGGGAAGCGTCCCGCCTGTCAGCGGCGATCACCGGCCACCCACGCCGGTGACATCCCTCGGCCGCAGCCGCAATCCGTTCTCCGTTGTCCGTACGCCGGCCATCAGCCGCAGGCCGGCTGTCATCCGATCCGTGCCCGGATGGCACGCGGCCAGCTTGCCGGGCGGCCAAGGACGGCGAGCAGGACGGGCTGGGGGTCGGAGAAGGACCGGCGGTCGGCCACCTTGCCGTCCCTAATGGTGAACCGGTCGCAGACGTCGAACCGCACGATCTTGCGGCCGAGGGCCGCGGTGAAGCCCGATTCGATGAAGACGACGTCGCCGGCGACGGCGGACCTGCGGACGGTGCCCGTGAGGTCGGGAAACAGGCCGAACAGCTGACGGAACATCCGCTCGATCTGGGCCGGGCCGTGGGCATCGGGGAACATCGGCTGGCGGAAGGTGGCGCCTGCATCGATCTTCGGGAGGAAGTAGTCGAGGAACGCCTCCGGTTTGGGCAGCGCCCACCCCTCGGCGAACAAGGCGGGGAACTCGGCGGGCGTCACGGCGGCGGCCACTCCTTCGCTACCCGCGTGAGCACGTCGTAGGTCGCGACCGAAGCCCCGTCCTGGTTTGTCACGTCCGCGTCCCAGCGGACCTCGCCGTAGTCCGCGTCCTCGCGCGGGGTGATCTGCTTGCAGGTCAGCGTCACGGTCAGCGCATCGCCCGGGTACACCGGCGTGAGGAACCGCAGGTTCTCCAGTCCGGTGTTGGCCAGCACGGGCCCGGGATCGGGCTGGACGAACAGGCCGGCGGCGAACGACAGCACCAGGTAACCGTGCGCCACGCGGCCGTCGAAGAACGGGTTGGCGCGGGCGGCGTCGTCGTCCATGTGCGCGTAGAACATGTCCCCCGTGAACGCCGCGAAGTGCTCCACGTCCTGCAGCGTCACCATCCGCGGGCCCGCGGTCACCGCGTCGCCCGGCCGCAGCTCGGCGAGCGACTTGCGGAACGGGTGCCCGCCGTCCAGCCGCCGCGGCGCGCCACGGGCCCAGCGGCCGGTTACCGCGGTGAGCACCCGCGGGCTGGCCTGGACGGCGGTGCGCTGCATGTGGTGCAGCACGCCGCGGACGCCGCCCATCTCCTCGCCGCCGCCGGCCCGCCCGGGACCGCCGTGCACAAGCATGGGCAGCGGGGACCCGTGGCCGGTCGACTCGGCGGCGTCGTCGCGGTCGAGCACGAGGATCCGGCCGTGCCAGGGCGCGAGGCCGGCCACCACGTCGCGGGCGAAGCCGGGGTCGGCGCTGACCACCGACCCGGCGAGGCTGCCCCGGCCGCGGGCCGCGAGCCGCAGCACCTCGGCGGTGTCGCGGTAGCCGATGATCGTGCTCACCGGGCCGAAGGCCTCCACCTCGTGCGGCTCGGGCCGGGCGGCGTCGTCGCAGCGCAGCAGCAGCGGGGAGATGAACGCGCCACGCTCGGCGTCGGCGCCGGCGACCTCGACCCGGTCCGGGTCGCCGAAGACCAGCCGCCCGGCGGGCAGCAGCTCGCCGACTGAGCGGCGTACCTCGGCCCGCTGGTCGCGGCTGGCCAGCGCGCCCATGCCCACGCCCTGCTCCGCCGGGTTCCCGACGACCACACCGGCCAGCGCCGCGCGCACTGCGTCGCAGACCTCCCCGGCCATCGCCGCGGGCACCAGCGCACGCCTGATCGCCGTGCACTTCTGCCCCGCCTTCACCGTCATCTCGGCGATGAGCTGCTTAACGTAAAGGTCGAACTCGGGTGTGCCCGGCGCCGCGTCCGGCCCGAGGATGGAGCAGTTGAGCGAGTCTGCCTCGGCGTTGAACCGCACCGAGCGGGCCACGACCGCCGGATGGGCCCGCAGCGTCCGCGCCGTAGCGGCCGAGCCGGTGAACGCGACCAGGTCCTGCTCGCCGAGGTGGTCGAGCAGGTCGCCCGCGCCGCCGCAGACGAGCTGGAGCGATCCTTCCGGCAGCAGGCCGGTGGCGGTGATCAGCTCGACCAGCCGCGCGGTGATGTAGGCGGTCTGGCTGGCGGGCTTCACCAGGCTGGGCATGCCGGCGATGAACGCCGGGGCGAACTTCTCAAGCGGCCCCCAGACCGGGAAGTTGAACGCGTTGATCTGCACCGCCACCCCGCGCAGCGGGGTGAGGATGTGCTGGCCGACGAACTGCCCTCCCTTGCCGAGCGGCTCGGGCGACCCCTCTACATACATGGTGTCGTTGGGCAGCTCACGCCTGGCCTTGCTGGCATAGCTGAACAGCACGCCGATGCCGCCGTCGACGTCGAATTTGGCGTCAAACAGCGTTGCCCCGGCCCGCGCCGACAGCGCGTAAAGGTCGTCGCGGTGCTCGCGCAGCGCCGCGGCGAGCGCCCTGAGCAGCGCGGCCCGCTGGTGGAAGGTCAGCGCGCGCAGCGCCGGGCCTCCGGTGTCCCGCCCGTAGCCGAGCGCCGCGGCCATGTCGATCCCGGCCGAAGAGACCCGGGCGACCTCGTCCCCCGTCACGGCGTCGAACACCGGGCGCCCGTCGCCGGCCGGGGCGACCCAGGTCCCGCCCACGTAGCTGCGCAGCAGCGTCATCGCCCATTCCTCCCATCGCTAGCCAGCCCGGGCCGGTCGTACGCCATCCGCCATTGATCGTAAAGCTCGTCATATCTCTGCCGCCGGGCCGGCGTCGGCTCAGCCACCCAGGCGGGCGGTGAGGAGGGGCTTGCCGCGTCGGCGGCCTCCGGCCCAGCCACCCGGGCGGGCGGTAGCGCGGGACCTGCGTCGGCTGCGGCCGACGGCCGCACTCCGACGGCGAGGCCGGCCACCGCCGCGGCGCCGGCGGCCGCCGACTCGGTAATGGCGGGTACCCGGACGGCGAGCCCGAGCACGTCGGCGAGAATCTGCGGCCACA
>DAITAE010000176.1:6767-8378 GCA_036824445.1 Streptosporangiaceae bacterium
ATGGCGGGTACCCGGACGGCGAGCCCGAGCACGTCGGCGAGAATCTGCGGCCACAGCGTGCTCCGCGCCGCGCCGCCGGTGAGGATCGCCTCGCGGAGGCGCACCCCCAGGAGTTCGGTCAGTATCTCCGCGGACCTGCGGGCCGAGTACGCGGCCGCCTCCTCGATCGCCCGGGCGCGCGCGCCCAGGTCCGTCGGCGGTCCCGGTCCCGGCCGCCGCGAGGGGAACGGCGGCTGCCAGCGGGCCAGGGTCCACGCGTCGACCCGTGCGAGCTCGGCGAGGAGGCCGTGCGCCCCCGGCGGTACCGCGCTCGCGAGCTGGTCAAGCGCCGCGTAACCGTCCGGATCACCCGGCGCACGGCGGCGGGCCGGCTGCGGCCCGGCGTGGTCACGGAGCCAGCGCAGGGCGTACCCGGCGTAGAAGCCGATTCCCTCCACCAGCCATTGTCCGGGCAGGACGTGGCAGATCGTCCGGAGGCGGCCCGCCGGCTCGACGGCGGCGGTGGCCGCGACCGCGGTTTGCTTCCAGAAGCTCCCGCCCGTGACGGCGAGCCCGCCCCGCGTGTACCGCTGGGAGTCGAGCCGGGAACCGGCGAGCGCGAGGGCGGTGTCGACGCCGCCCGGGACAACCCGCGTGGTCGTCGCGAGGCCGGTCTGCCCGGACGCCTCCGGCGTGACGGTGCCCACGGCCGTCCCCGCGCCGACGACCTCGGGGAACAGGGCGGGCCTCAGGCCGCACAGGTCCATGATCGGGGCCGACCACCTGCGGGCGCCCAGGTCGAAAATGCCGGATGTGGAGCCGATCGAGGGCTCGGTGACGAGCGTCCCGGTGAGGCGGTACACCATCCAGTCGGCGATCATGCTCAGCCTGGCGCACGCGTCCCACAGCGCCGGCTGGCACTGCCGCACCCAGGCAAGGCGCGGCGGGGCGCTCAGCGAGATCCAGCCTCCGCCGAGCCGGTAAAGGTCGCCGGCCATGCCGCCGGCCAGCAGCTCCCCGGCCTCCCGCCGGGCGCGGGCGTCACCGTTGGCGCACGCCCACAGTTCGGCGCCGCCCCGGTCATACAGCACGAGGCCGCCGCCCATGCTCGAGCAGCCGACGGCCAGTACGGCGCCCGGATCGGCCACCGAGCCGAGGATCTCCCGGATGCAGGCGCAGATCAGCGCCCAGTTGCCCGCCGTGTCGAAGTTCTGCGAGCCGGCGATGCCGCGGGCCGCAGGATGGGACCATTCGCGCTGGGCGACCGCGAGCTGGCGGCCGGACAGGTCGAAGAGAACTGCGCGGCAGCTGCCGGTGCCCGCGTCGAGGGCCAGCAGGTAGCCATCTCCCGCCGGGCCGGGCTCGCTGGCAGGCCGAACGCCCGTGGTAGGTTGCCGTCCGGCCGGATGTGATGTCATGCCGGATTCGCCGTCATGGGTGACCGCGGCCGAAGGCGGGGCGTGTGCGATGCGCAAGCCACGCGTCCTCGTCACCTCGGGAGATCCCGGCGGTGTCGGCCCGGAGCTGATCCTGCGTGCGCTGGCCGATCCCGAGGTTGGCGGCCTCGCCGACTTCACGGTCGTGGGCAGCCCGGCTAGCTTCCGCCGCGACGCGGAAGCGCTCGGACTGCCC
>DAITAE010000177.1:0-8375 GCA_036824445.1 Streptosporangiaceae bacterium
CCGGGCCGCGAGCACGAGATAGCCGGGATCACCGGGTTCCGCCATCAGATGTTCGGCCTGGCCGACCTGACCCAGTCCGGCGGCTGGTCGCACGGCCTGGGCCTGGGCAGCGTCACCACGGATACGCTGCCGTCGGGGCCCGGCGGCGCGACCCGCTCCTGCGTGCAGTGTGCCCTGTACCTGATCACCGAGGACCGCGGGCCGCTTGCGCTGCTGGTCCGCGGCCCCGAAGAGCACTCCATGGTGGAGAGCGTCACCGTCGAGGTCACCGGCGGCGACCGGGACCGCGTGCAGCGCGTCATCGACGACATCCGGCGGCTGACCGTGGAGCACAACGTGTTCCGGGGCCACGTCATCGAATTCGGCTCGGAGGTGTTCGGCCACCGGCGGGCGCCGTTCCATTTCGTCGACCGCCCGCACATCGACCGGGAGCACGTGATCCTGCCGCCCGAGGTGCTCGGCGGCATCGAGCGGCAGGTGCTCGGGGTCGCCCGGCATGCCGGCCGGCTGCTCGCCAGCGGCCAGCACCTCAAGCGAGGCGTCCTGCTGCACGGCGCGCCCGGCACCGGCAAGACCCACACGATCCGCTACCTGCTCGGTCAGCTGTCCGGGGTCACGGTGATGCTGCTCTCGGGGAAAGCGCTGCGCCTGATCGCCGAGGCCTGCTCGGTGGCGCGGACGCTGCAGCCGTCGGTGATCGTGGTGGAAGACGTGGACCTCATCGCCGAGCAGCGGGAGTTCGGCGAGGGCACGCACCCGCTCCTGTTCCAGTTGCTCAACGAGATGGACGGGCTCGGCCAGGACCTGGACGTGACGTTCCTGCTCACCACCAACCGGGCCGACCTGCTCGAGCCTGCCCTGGCCGAACGGCCGGGGCGGGTGGACCACGCGGCGCTGCTGCCCGTGCCCGACGCCGACGCCCGGCTCCGGCTGCTCCATCTCTACCAGGGCAAGCTGCGGCTCGAGCTGTCCGAGCCGGACACGGTGATCAGCCGCACCGAGGGCGTGACCGCCTCGTTCATGAAGGAACTGCTGCGCCGCGCCGCCCTGAGCGCCGCCGACGAGTCGGCGGATGAGGTGCCCGGCAAGCCGATCACGGTCACCGATGCGCACATGGCCATCGCCCTCGACCAGCTGCTCGACACCCGCAACCAGCTCACCCGGGTGCTGCTCGGCGGGCAGCCCCGGTCAGGCGCTGGTCAGGTGCTCCATGAGGGCGGCGGTGACCTCGCCGGGCTGGGAGACGTTGGCGAGGTGCGCGCCGCCGCGGATCACCCGGAGCCGGGCACGGCCGACGGCTGAGGCGATGCGGGCGCCGTGCCAGGGGGGCGTCGCCGGGTCCTCCGCCCCGGCGATGACCAGTACCGGCGCGGAGATCCGCGCGAGCGAGGGCCGCAGGTCCATCGCCGCGACCGCCTCGCAGCAGCCCGCGTACCCTTCCGGGTTCACGCGTTCCAGCGCCGTCACGAAGCCGGCCACCGTCGCCGGGTCGCGCTCGGCGAACGCGGCGGTGAACCAGCGTCCCGCCGCCTGCCCGGAGATGGACGCCATGCCCGCGGCCCGCACCTGCGCCGCCCGGGACTCCCACATCTGCGCCGGCGGCAGGTGGGCGGACGTGCAGCACAGGCCGAGCGCGTCGATCCGTTCCGGCGCGTGCACCGCCAGCCACATCCCGATCATCCCGCCCAGCGAGATGCCGCAGTAGGAGGCCGCCGCTATCCCGAAGTCGTCGAGCAGCTGGAGCACGTCGGCGGCCAGGTCGGCGAGAGCGTACGGGCCGGGCGGGGCCGGGGAGCCGCCATGCCCGCGGTGCTCGTAACGCAGCAGCCGGAACCGGCCGCCCAGCGCTCCCACCTGCGGCTCCCACAGCTCGCGGGTGGTGCCGAGCGAGTTGCCGAGCACCACCACCGGCGCGCCCGGCGGCCCCTGAAGCGACGCGACCAGCCGCTCGGCCATCTGGCTGGCTACCGCTGACCTGCGAGCTGGGTCTCCAGTTCGCCGAGCACCCGGTAGCAGGGCAGGACGTCGCGCACGCTGGAGTTTGGTTCGCGCCCTTCGCGGATCGCCGCGACGAACTCGCGGTCCTGCAGCTCGATGCCGTTGGTGGAGACGTCGACCCCCGACACGTCGACCGGCTCCTCACGCCCGGTGACCAGGTCGTCGTACCGGGCGGTGTACGTGCCGTTGTCGCAGATGTAGCGGAAGAACGTGCCGAGCGGCCCGTCGTTGTTGAAGCTCAGCGAGAGCGTGCAGATGCGGCCCTCCGGGGTGCGCAGCTGGATGGACATGTCCATCGCGATGCCGAGCTCGGGGTGGATCGGCCCCCGCACGGCATGGGCGATCTGGATGTCCTCGCCGGTCTGGTACTGGAACAGGTCGACGGTGTGCGCGGCGTGATGCCAGAGCAGCTGATCGGTCCAGCTTCGGGGTTCGCCCAGGGCGTTCAGGTTCTTGCGGCGGAAGAAATAGGTCTGCACGTCCATCTGCTGGATCGACAGCTCGCCAGCGGCGATGCGGCGGCGGATCCACTGGTGCGACGGGTTGAACCGGCGGGTGTGCCCGACCATGCAGACCAGGCCGGTCGCCTGCGCCGTGCGATCGACCTCCTGCGCGTCCGCCCAGCTGTCTGCCAGCGGTATCTCGACCTGGACGTGCTTGCCCGCGCGCATCGCGGCGATGGCCTGCCGCGCATGCAGCTGGGTCGGCGTAGCGAGGATGACGGCGTCGACGTCGCCGCGGGCGAGTACCTCGTCCAGGTCCGTCGAGGCGTGGCCGACGCCGTACTTGCGCGCGACCTCCTCCGCCTGCTCCAGCCTGCGGCTGACCACGGACGTGACGGTGACGCCGTCGACGACCGCGAGGCCGTCCAGGTGCTTGGTGCCGAAGGCGCCGGCCCCGGCGAGTGCGATCCGCATGGGTTAGCTCTCTTCCTGGCGGGAGGGGCCGGTCCCGTCGGAGGGGCGCAGCACGATGTGCCCGACGGCGGTGTTGGATCCCGGGACGTGGTAGAAGCGGTACAGCTCCTCGACCTCGGCGCCCATGGCTCCGCGCATGATCAGCTGCATGACCAGCTCAATCCCCTCGGAGCCCGCCTCACGCATGTACTCGATGTGCGGCACCAGCGCCAAGCCGTCCGGGTCGGCGACCAGCCGGTCGAGAAACGCGCGGTCGAACGCGGAGTTGATGAAGCCCGCGCGGGGCCCCTGAAGCTGGTGGCTCATGCCGCCGGTGCCCCAGACGTGGACCGTGAGGTCCTCGCCGTAGCTCTGCACGGCCCGGCGGATCGCCTGGCCCAGCCGGTAGCAGCGGTGGCCGGTGGGAGGCGGGTACTGCACGACGTTCACGGCCAGCGGGATGACCCGCACCGGCCACCCGTCCGGCTGGCCGTAGACCAGGGACAGCGGCACGGTGAGGCCGTGGTCGACGTCGAGCTTGTACAGCAGGGTGAGATCGAACTCGTCGAGGATGAGCGACTGCGCCAGGTGGGCCGCGAGGTCAGGTGCACCCTGCACCACGGGCACCGGGCGCGGGCCGTAGCCTTCGTCGGCCGGCTTGAACTCGTCGGCGCAGCCGAGCGCAAACGTGGGGACCATTTCCGGCGTGAACGCGGACGCGTGGTCGTTGTAGACCAGGATCACCACATCGGGGACGTTCTCGGCGGCCCACTTCTTGGTCCACTCGTACCCTGCGAACAGCGGCTTCCAGTAGTCCTCCTGGGTCTTACCAAGGTCGATCGCGGCGCCGATGGCCGGGATATGGCTGGTGGTCAGCCCGCCGGTGATGCGCGCCATTGTCAGGCCCCTTCCTTCACGGAACGCCAGCCGTCCGGCGAGCGCCCGCCGTCCAGCATCATCTGCTGGTAGTCCGGCACTGACATGCCGGTCATCGTGCTCACCGCCTGGACGTAGCTGAGCCCGTCGGTGGCGAAGATCTTCGCCAGGAAGTAGATGTTGCCGCCGAGGTCGAGCATCGCGTTGTAGTCGCGGTCGAGCACGGCCTTCTTCTGTGCCTCGGTCATCGGCCACTCGTCGAGGTACGCCCGTTCGCCGGCCTTGAACCGCTCCCGGTTCTCCGGCTTCATCAGGCTCATGCAGAACTGGTTCAGGTGGTAGCCCTGCTTCGCGCGCTGGGCGGTGAAGACCCGGGTGCCGGGGATGTCATCGAACTCTGAGCTGTACGCCGTCATCGGGCCTCCCAGTACAGGCGCAGCGGGTTGGCGACCAGCAGCCGGCGCTGCAGGTCATCGGTGGGGGCGATGCGCGGGACGACGTCGACCAGGTTGCCGTCGTCGGGCATGTGGCTCTTCATGTTCGGGTGCGGCCAGTCGGTTCCCCAGATGACCCGGTCGGGGAACGCCTGCACGATGTGGCGTGCGAAGGGGACGACGTCGGCGTACTCCGGCGGGCCGGAAACCGACAGGCGTTCCGCGCCGCTCACCTTGGACCAGACGTTCTCGTGTTCTCGCATGAAGCGCGTGAACTGCGCGAAGCCAGGGCTGTCGAGCGGCTGCGATACATCGGGCCGGCCCATGTGATCCACGACCACGATCGTCGGCAGGCTCGTGAACAGCTGCCAGCGCTCAGCCAGGTCCGGGGCCTCGAAATACACAACGATGTGCCAGCCGAGCTCGGCGACCAGGTCGGCCAGGCCACGGTAATAGTCATCCGGCTTGGGGTCGACGAGGCGCTTCACGAAGTTGAAGCGGATACCGCGGACACGGGCCGCGTGCAGGTCGGCGAGCTCGGCCCGGGAGACGCCGGGCCGGACCGTCGCCACGCCGCGTGCCCGGTCGCCGGCCGCGAGCAGCGCGTCCACCATCGCGCTGTTGTCGGCACCGTGACAGGTCGCCTGGACGATGACGTTGCGCTCGAAGCCGAGGAAGTCGCGCAGCGCGAACAGCTGCTCCTTCCCGGCGTCGGCTGGCGTGTACTTCCGCTCCGGCGCGTAGGGGAAGACGTCGCCCGGGCCGAACACGTGGCAGTGGGCGTCGACCGCGCCCGGGGGCGGGGTGTAGTCCGGCTTGCTGGGGTTCGGGTGGAACGCGAGCCAGTCGGCGTCCGGGGTGAAGGTGGCAGCCACTTAGAGTCCCCGTTCGCGCAGGGCCTTGTCGAGGCGCGGGTACACCCGCCGTGCGTTGCCCGAGTACACCATCGCGCGCTCGGCCTCGGGCAGGCCGAGCGCGTCGATGTACCGTTTCGTGTCGTCGAAGTAGTGGCCGGTCTCCGGGTCGATCCCGCGGACCGCGCCCACCATCTCGGACCCGAACAGGATGTTGCCGGTGTCGATGACCTCGAACAGCAGGTCGATGCCGGGCTGGTGGTAGACGCACGTGTCGAAGAGCACGTTCCGCATGACGTGCTCGCTCAGCGGCGGCTTTTTCAGCATGTCGGCGAGCCCGCGGTAGCGGCCCCAGTGGTACGGGACGGCACCGCCGCCATGCGGGATCACCAGGCGCAGGTCCGGGAGGTCGGTGAACAGATCACCCTGGATGAACTGCATGAACGCCGTGGTGTCGGCGTTGATGTAGTGCGCGCCCGTCGCATGGAAAACGGGGTTGCAGCTGCTCGAGACGTGCACCATGGCGGGCACGTCCAGCTCGACCATCTTCTCGAAGATCGGGTACCAGTACCGGTCGGTGAGCGGCGGGGCAGTCCACCTCCCTCCGCTCGGGTCCGGGTTCAGGTTGCAGCCCACGAACCCCAGCTCCAGGACGCAGCGCTCGAGTTCGGCGACGGACGAGTCGAGTGCGGCGCCGGGTGACTGCGGCAGCTGGCAGACGCCGATGAACGTCGCCGGGAACAGCCCGACGACGCGGGCGATGAGATCGTTGCAGGCCCGCGCCCACTCGGCGCTGACCCGCTCGTCGCCCTGGTGGTGGGCCATGGCGGACGCCCGCGGCGAGAAGATCGTCATGTCGGCGCCGCGCTCGCGGAGCAGCCGGAGCTGATTCTGCTCGATCGACTCGCGGATCTCGTCGTCGGAGATGGCCGGGTAGTCCGGTGCCCGGCGGCCCTCCCGGAACGCCGCCAGCTGGCTTTGGCGCCAGTCGTTGTGCGGCCCCGGGGCGGTCGTGTAGTGCCCGTGGCAGTCGATAATCACCGCGGTGCCCCCCGGTTCCACACCGATGCCGGTACGAAGACCTCGCCGCGCATCAGCAGCCGGGCGGTGCGCAGCAGCGCCGACCTGGTGACGGCGACCGTGCCGTCGGACGCTTTCACCTCGATGGTGACGGTGAAGAAACCGGTGGGGTGCTCGACCTCGATCTCGGCTGCGCCCTCGGCCGGGTCGCCGATGTCCGCGATCGCGTGCGCGACGGATCCGGTCAGCAGACAGGCCGTGGCGACGGACACCGCGCCCAGGACCCCGATCGCCTCGTGCACCCGGTGCGGGATGAACGTCCGGGTCGAGATGGCGCCGCCATGCGCCGGGGACGACAGCAGGCTCATTTTCGGTACCGTCGCGCTGGTGACGTCGCCGAGATTCATCAGGGGCCCGGCGGCGAGCCGGATCGCCTCGACCCGCTGGGTCAGCTCGGCGTTGCCCTCGAGCTCGGCCGGTGACTCGTGCCCGGACAGCCCGAGGTCGGATGCCGCGATGCACACGACCGGCATGCCATTGTCGATGCAGGTCACCCGCGTTCCCTCGATGACGTCAGTCACGTTCCCGGTCGGGAGCAGCGCGCCACACGAGGATCCGGCCACGTCAGCGAACTCGATGGGGATGGGTGCGTGGGTGCCCGGCACGCCGTCGATGCGCGCGGGCCCGTCGTAGCGGACGCACCCACCGGGCGTCTGGACGAACGCCGTGGCGAGAGTCTGCGTGTTGCGCATCCAGATGCGCACCGGGGTCACCTCCCCGGCCGCGGCCACGAGCCCCTGCTCGATCGCGAACGGCCCGACGGCCGCAAGCATGTTGCCACAGTTCTGACTGTCGGAGACCTCCGCCCGGTCTGGCCAGACCTGGAGGAACAGATACTCGACGTCCGCGTTGTCGCGGGACGACGAACTCACCACGGCCACCTTCGACGTCAGGGGGTGGCTGCCGCCCATGCCGTCGATCTGCCGCTCGTCCGGGGATCCCATCGCTGCGAGCAGCACCGCGTCGCGCGTCGCGGGGTCGCGCGGCAGGTTATCGGCGAGGAACATCAGGCCCTTGGACGTCCCGCCCCGCATGGCGGAGCAGGGGATAGCGGTCTGGATCACTGCGAGTCCACGTAGTCGACGTAGCGCAGTCCCCGGTCGGCCAGCCGGCCGCGCATGTCGTAGATGTCGAGGCCCAGCTCGCCGCCGGTGAGCCGGGGCCGCCGGGACGCCTCGCTGGCCTCCCGTTTCCGGGCGGCCTCGAGCACTGCCGCGGCCTGCTCGCGCGGCACGACCACGACGCCGTCGTCGTCGGCGACGATCACATCACCCGGCCGGACGTGCGCGCCGGCGCAGACGATGGGGGTCTGGACGTTCCCAGGCGTCTCCTTCACCGTGCCCTTCGCGGAGATCACCTTGGACCAGACGGGGAAGCCCATCTCGGTGAGGGCCGCCACGTCACGAACACCCGCGTCGATGACCACCCCCCTGACCCCGTGCGCCCGCAGGCTCCCGGCGAGCAGCTCGCCCACGTACCCGTCGTGGCACGCGCTCGTGGGGGTGACCACGAGCAGGTCGCCGGGCCGCGCCTGCTCGACGGCGACGTGGATCGGCCAGTTGTCACCCGGAGCCACCTCGCAGGTCAGCGCGTTCCCGGCGATGCGCGCCGGCCTGAAGATCGGGCGGATGTCCGGGCGGAGCAGGCCCGTGCGGCCCTGGGCCTCATGCACAGTGGCCACCCCCGCGTCCGCCAGGCCGTCAACCACCTCGAGGTCGGTTCGGGGGGTGTTCCGTACAACTACCGGCACGTCACTGCTCCTCTCCGGCACGTGTGCTCAGACTTCGAAGAAGACGGTCTCCTGTCGGCCCTGCAGCCGGATGTCGAACCGGAACTCGCCCGGCTGGCCTGGCTGGCCCGGCTGCGCTGCGGCGATCAGCGTAGCCCTGCGGCCGGGGTCCGCGATGGCCCGCAGCACCGGGTCGGCCAGGTTCGCCTCCTCCTCGTCGGGGAAGTAGATCCGGGTCACCACCCGGTCCAGCAGCCCGCGGGCGAACACCGACACATCCAGGTGCGGCGCTTCCCAGCCGCCACCGGCCGACGGCAGCCGACCGGGACGCAGCGTCATGACGCAATAGCGGCCCGCCGCGTCGGTCGGGCACCTGCCGAACCCGCGGAATCCCGCTGCCTCCCCGCCGCTGCGCGGGTCATCGGGGTGCGCGAACCTGCCATCCGGGCCGGCCTGCCACGTCTCGACCAGTCCGTCGGTCACCGGCGCGTCGGCCCCGTCCATCACC
>DAITAE010000178.1:0-8359 GCA_036824445.1 Streptosporangiaceae bacterium
ACCCGGTCCACCGCGATGTCGGTGAAGCGCTTCGTGAGCGCGACCAGCTCTATCCGGCCTCCGGCCATCGCACCTACCTCTCTGCTGACGACCCGTTCCCCTGCCCACGGGCCGCGCGTTCGCCGACCGGGCCGTTGCCAGCGCGCCCCAGCGCGTCAGCACGGTACCGGGGGACCCAGGTGAACCCTAGCTCCCGGGCGACGAAACGCATGGTCAGCTCGAACGCGCGCCCGGAGTCCACCGAGGGGTCCGCCAGGGCGATCTGGATCGCGAACCCGTCAAGCAGCGCCGACATCGTCACCGCGAAGTCCGCCGGGTCGACCGGGCCGAACTCGCCGACCTCCTGGCCCTCCACCACCAGCGATGAGATCGTCTCCCGCCAGCGCTCGTCGAACTTCCGCCGGACGCTGGCGACCTCGGGGTGCCGCCCCGCCTGCGCCCACAGGTCGAGCCAGACCAGCCACGACTCATTGGGCTCGGAGTCCGCCTCGGGCAGGCAGGTCATCGCGACCAGTTCCTCCAGCCGCCCGGCCGCGGTGTCGATCGCCGCTATCCGGCTGGTCCCGGTCTCGTACCACCGGTCTTCGGAGAACCGGATCGCCTCGGTCAGCAGCTGGTTCTTGGTCTTGAAGTAGTAGATGACCAGGGCAGGGCTGGTGCCGGCCCGCTCGGCCACATCCGCGATCCGGGTCTCCGGATATCCGCGCTCGTCAATGACCTCCAGCGCCGCCCGGAGCATCTGCTCCCGGCGCTGGTCAGCCGTGCCTGAGCCATCAGCCCGCTGCCTCATGGAAACATCCTCGCCGACAAGAACGCTGTGGGCAGTTACCTCGTAGGATCTGTCGCACACCCTTGTCGCAACGCTACCAGGTTTCTAGACTGAACATTCAGTCAAATTATGGCACATAGCCCTGGAGGTCGGGCTCATGGCTTCAGCGTTCGACGTCATCGTCATCGGCGGGGGTCACAACGGGCTGGTGGCGGCCGCTTACCTCGGCCGCTCGGGTGCGCGCACGCTCGTGCTCGAGGCCCGGGACACCACCGGCGGGGCCGCCACCACCGAGGCGCCCTGGCCCGACGCGCCGGAGTTCCGGGTGACGCGGCTGTCGTACGTCATGGGCGTGATGCCGCCGAGCATCATCAGCGATCTTGACCTGCCCAGGCACGGCTACAAGGTCTTCCCCATGGGCCCGTACTACCAGGCCTTCCCGGAAGGCGGCTCGATCAAGCTCTACGCCGACGACGCCAGGCGCAACTACGACGAGGTGTCCAAGTGGTCGCGCAAGGACGCCGACGCTATGCCCCGCTGGGACGCATGGCTGGAGGGGCTCGCCGATGTGCTCGGCCCGCTGCTGCTCACCGTGCCGCCGAAGCTCGGGTCCCGCAGGCCTGGTGATCTCAGGGAGACCCTCCGCCTGGCCTGGCGCCAACGCGGCCTGTCGGTGCGGACGGTCGCCGACGTGACCCGGCTGATGACCATGAGCATCGCCGACCTGCTCGACGACTGGTTCGAGTCACCGCAGGTCAAAGGCGCGCTCGCGGTCAACGGAGTGATCGGCACCTGGGCCGGGCCTTACGAGCCGGGCACCGCCTATGTGATGGCTCACCACTCCATCGGCGACATCGGCGACGGCCATCTCGGCAACTGGGGCTTCCAGGAGGGCGGGATGGGCGCGGTCGCTGATGCGATCGGCAGCGCCGCCCGGGAGCAGGGCGCGACCGTCCGCACCGGGGCCCGGGTGGCCCGCGTGCTGCTGGAAGGGGGCCGCGCGGCCGGCGTGGTGCTGGACAACGGCGAGGAGATCCGGGCCGGCGTGGTCGTCACGTCGCTGCACCCGCAGACCGCGTTCCTCGCCCACGTCGGCCGCGAGAACCTGCCCGACGACTTCGTGAGCGACATCGAGCACTGGAAGTCGCGCAGCGGGGTAGTCAAGATCAACCTGGCCCTGGCCGAGCTGCCGGACTTCACCGCCGACCCCGGCACCAGCCTGGGCGAGCATCACACCGGGTCGGTGGAGATGGCACCCAGCATGGAGTACATCGAGCGGGCCTTCCAGGACGCCCGGGACGGCCGGGCCGCCGCCCGGCCGTTCAGCGACGGAGTCATCCCCACCTCATTCGACAAGACCCTGTCCCCGGAGGGCACCCACATCATGTCGCTGTTCACGCAGTGGGTCCCCGCCGACTGGCACACCCAGCCGCACACCGAGCAGATCCGGGCCTACGCCGACCGCATGATCGACTGCTACAACGAGGTAGCCCCGAACTTCAAGAGCTCGATCCTGCACACCGACATCGTCGGGCCCTACGACATGGAGCACGACTACGGCCTGATCGGCGGCAACATCTTCCACGGCGAACTGTCGCTGGAACAGCTCTTCCACATGCGCCCGGCCCCGGGCTACGCCGACTATCGCACCCCCGTGCCCGGCCTGTACTACGCCAGTTCGGCCACCCACGCGGGCGGCGGCGTGTGCGGCATCCCCGGGATGCAGGCGGCCAAGGCGGCCATCGCCGACAAGAAAGCCGCCCGCCGCCGGCGCGCCCGGCGGCCATGACCGGAGAACCCCCAGCAGCAGCCAAACGGATGGCTCCCCCCGCTCCCGGTATCCCAGATCCGGCCTCTGCCCACCAGGACCACGGCCCTGGCGGGGCCTACCCCGTCCCCGCCGCCCGTTCCCCGCTCCTGCCGGGGCACGAGCACGACCCAGGCACCTACCGCCCGGCGCTGCTCGCGATGCTGGAGGCGCGCAGCGTCGCGGTGGTCGGTGCCAGCTCACGCCCCGGCAGCCTCGGCGAGCGGATGGCGGCGGAGGTCAGCCGGAGCCCCGCCGCGCCGCGCATCTACCTCGTCAATCCCCGCTACCAGCGGATAGCCGGGCAGCCCTGCCATCCGTCCCTCGCCGACCTGCCGGAAACCGTCGACCTCGTGCTGCTCGGCGTTCCCGACTCGGTACTGGCGGAACAGCTCAGCCTGGCGGCGAGCAGGGGCGACCGGTCAGCGGTGATCTTCGGCGGCGCCTACGAGGTCCCGGCGATCGCACCGGGGACGGCGGGGCTGCGGGCGCGGCTCGCCGACATCGCACACACGGCGGGGATGGCCGTCTGCGGAGCCGGCTGCATGGGATTCGCCAACGTCGCCTACGGGCTGCGCGCCGTCGGCTATGTCGAGCCAGACCCGCTGCCCGCCGGGCCCATCGCCTTGATCACCCACTCCGGCTCGGTATTCTCCGCCCTGCTCCGCACCCGGCGGGAGCTCGGCTTCACCCTGGCGGTCTCATCCGGGCAGGAACTCGTCACCCCGGCCGCCGCGTACGCGCGCTACGCGCTGAGCCTGCCGCAGACCCGGGTGCTCGGGCTGGTCCTGGAAGCCATCCGCGACCCCGGACTGCTGCAGCAGGTTCTCGCGGCAGCCAACGTTGCGGACATTCCGGTCGTGCTGCTGACCGCCGGTTCCTCGGCCGCCGGGCGGGCCATGGTGGCCGCCCATTCCGGTGCGCTGGCCGGCCAGGATGGCGGCTGGGAGGCGCTCGCCGACGCCCATGGCGTCCACCGGGTCGGCGATTTCGCGGAGATGGCGGACACGCTCGAGCTGTTCGCCATCGGGCGACGGGCCGCCAGGCCCGCGCGGCCGGCCGAGCCCGCCATGCCCGGGAGCGCCAACGGGATCGCCACAGTCCACGACTCCGGTCTTGAGCGCGCCCACACCGCCGACCTCGCCGAGGAGCTGGCGGTGCCGTTCGCGGCGATCAGCGATGCCACCAGCAAACGGCTCGCGGAGGTCCTCGATCCTGGCCTGGAGCCGACCAACCCGCTCGACATGTGGGGAGGCAGTCGCAACGCCGAGCAGCAGGTGACCGAGTCGCTCGTCGCGCTGGCCGACGACCCGGCGGTGACGGCGGTGGCGCTCGCCGTGGACCTGCTCACCGAGTTCGACGGGGACCGCAGCTACTCCCTCGCGGTGAGCGCGGCCGCGCAGCGCACGGCCAAACCGCTCGTGGTCCTCGCCAACGTCGCAGCCTCCGTCGACCCGGCGGAGGCGGTGTGGCTGCGCGCGGCGGGGATTCCGGTGCTCGAGGGCGCGCGCAGCGGGTTGCTCGCCCTGCGCCACCTGCTCGAGCACGCGGGCCGCCCGGCGCGCGCGGAACCGCCACGCCTCGACCCCGGCCGGCGGGACCATTGGGCGCGGGTGCTGGAACAGGGGGAACCGGATGCCGCTCTGCTGTTCGGCCTGCTCCGCGACTACGGGATCAGGGTGGCGAGGGTCTGCCCGGCCGACGCCGTCGACGGCGCGCTCGCGGCGGCGGCCCGGATCGGGTACCCGGTGGTGCTCAAGACCGGCGAGCCGGGCATCGCCCACAAGTCCGACGCGGGCGGGGTCGTGCTCGGCGTCCGCGATCCGGCCCGGCTGACCGCCGCCTACGCCGACGTGGCCGGCCGGCTCGGGCCGCGGGTGCTCGTTTGCGAGACCGCCGGACCGGGCACCGAACTCGCCCTCGGCATCACCCGCGACCCCGACCTCGGGCCCCTGGTGGTGATCGGGGCGGGCGGCCTGCTGGTCGAGTTCCTGGCCGACCGGGCCGTGGCGCTGCCGCCGGTCGACCCGGCGCGGGCGTTGCGCATGCTCGGCAGGCTGCGCGTGGCCGGGCTGCTGGCCGGGGTGCGCGGGCAGCCGCCCGCGGATACCGGCGCCGTCGCCGAAGCGGTCGTCGCGGTCTCCGCGATCGCCTGCGAGCTCGGCGGCCACCTGGAAGCGCTCGACATCAACCCGCTGATCTGCGGCCCGGCCGGTGCGGTCGCGGTAGACGCGCTCGCGGTACGGCGCAGCGGCTGAGTCCCGCCACTCACGGGTGCACGG
This sequence comes from Streptosporangiaceae bacterium, assembly GCA_036824445.1. Taxonomy (GTDB): domain Bacteria; phylum Actinomycetota; class Actinomycetes; order Streptosporangiales; family Streptosporangiaceae; genus UBA9676. Next base: position 4,859 of record DAITAE010000178.1, read on the forward strand.
CTGCCAGCAGCGCGGCGTAGGAGCGGACGAGAGTGGCGCGTATGGGCGCGAGCAGCGGGCTGTCCATCTGCCTGCCCTCCGTCACCCACTGGTCCACCATGTCCATCGCCCGCGCCCGGTGCTCGGCGGCGGGCCGCAGCGCCGCCTCGTCGATCCCGAAGCTGAAGGCATACGACCGTGACAGCGCGTCCACCAGCGGCCCGGCGTCTCCGTTCTCCCCGCGCTGGTGCTGACGGTGCACGCCCCACCACTCGACCTCGAGCTCGGCGGCGCGGGCCGGGTCGGCCGGAGCCCCGTGCGCCAGGCGCAGCAGGGCGTAGAAGCGGCGCATGCACCGGCGGGCACCCACCGCGTCGCTCTGGAGCTCGGGCGGCGCCCACAGCTGGTTGGCCCGCAGGACCAGCCACGCTCCGTGTACCGTCCTGACCCAGTCCATCCCGAACGCGCTGCGGACGACCAGGATGGACAGCACCAGGAAGCTGGCCCACCTGCGGCGGTAGTAAGCCACCCACACGGCGGCCTCCAGGCTGCCCACCCGGAGCGGGTTGAAGGCCCGCGGCCCGCTGGGTGGTTTCACCCCAGACCGCGCACCGTCGCTCACCGCGCCCCCAAGACGCCAGTCCGGACCAAAGGTTCCCGGGAGAACGCGACTTTACCCCGGGGAGGTACAAGGATAACGCGACCTTTACCCGGGCGTTTCAGAACAAGACGTACAGCTTGCGGATCGTCTCGTGGATCTGCCAGTTGCCCCGCCAGCCACGGGGGAAGACGGCGGTGTCGCCGGGGCCGACGTCCTGCGGCTGGCCGCCGTCCGGGGTGACCGTCATCCGCCCGGACAGGATGTAGACGGCCTCATTGGTCTCCAGGGCCCAGTGAGAGGGCCCCGGCGTGCATTCCCAAACCCCGACCTCCTGGTCACCGTCGGCCCACAGCGTCGTGCCCATGGTCTGCATCGGCTCGCCGGTGGCCTCCTCCAGCGGCCCCCAGTCCTCCAGATCGGCAGCGATCGCCCCGGCAAGGAACGGGGTGGCCGCGGTCGTGTCGGTCATGGCTGGTGCACCGTCCTCTCAGGAGATGGTCATCTTGCCCGGTGCCTGCTCCGGTGCCGCCTCCGGGAACGGCAGCGCGATCGGGTCCGTGGCCAGCCGGCTGCGGCCGGCGTCGTCGAACCGGTCCAGGCCGACGGTGGCCGGGTCCACGACCTCGGAATTGCCGGTGAGCGCCAGGTCGGCGGCCACCCGGGCCACCGCCGGCCCCCACATCATGCCCGCGCCACCGGCGCAGGCGACCGTGATCCCGGCCAGCGTGCCGTGCGGGCCGAGCGCCGGGCCGATGATCGGCAGGTGATCGGGCGTGTAGTCGATGGTCGCCGCCCAGGTCTTGCGCAGCCCGAGCCCGGCGGTGACCGGTACCAGCGTGGCGAGCCGCTCCCGCATGCGGGCCAGGTAGGCCTCATCGACCGAACCGGCCTCACCCGGCTGCTCGTCCGGGTTGCTCATCCCGAACAGCAGCCCGCCCTCCTCGGGGCGCCAGTACAGGCCGGCCGCCAGGTCGAAGACCATGGGTACCCGGGCGGGCCGCAGGTCCGGATGTGGCTCGGTGACGGCGACCTGGTGCCGCACGCCGCCCGCGGGGATCCTGATCCCGGCCAGCGCGCCCACCTCGGCCAGTTTCGGCCCGCCGGTGAGCACGACGAGGGGGGCGGTGACCGGCCCCGCGCTGGTCTCCACCCCGGCGGCGCGGTCGCCCGCCATCACCAGGCCGGTAAACCGTACGTGCTCGCACACCCGCACGCCGCTGATGGCGAGGGCGACCGTGTACGCGGTGACGTTCCGCGGCGGAGTGATGTAGCCATCGTCGGCGCAGAAGGTGCCGCCCAGGGTGCGGCCCGGCGCGAGGGTGGGATTGACCGCGTCGACCTCCGCGGGGTCGAGCCAGCGCACCGGCACCCCGAGCGAGGACTGCATGACCATTCGGTCCCTGGCCGCGGCCACCTCAGCGTCGGTGAAGCAGGGAAGCAGGTAGCCCTGGCTGACGAAGCCCGAGTCGGTGCCAAGCTCCTCCCGCTGGCCCAGGTAGAAGCGGCGGGACCACTGGCCGAGGCGCACCGCGACGGGCGTGCCGCCCTGCATCCGGACGACACCGGCGGCCCGGCTGCTCGCGCCCTGGCCGAGCATGCCCTTCTCCAGCAGCACCACCCGGTCCAGGCCCGCCCGCCGCAGGAAGTAGGCGCACCACGCACCGATGGTTCCGCCGCCGACGACCACCGCGTCGGCGCTGTCCGGGAGGCCTGGCGTGGGCATTGGCACGAGCCCGATGCTGGCATAAACTGAACGGTCAGTCAAGGCTGGTATCCAGGTGATGAAGGGGTGCGATGTACGGGCTGACAGGCGAAGACCTTGCGATCCAGGCACGCGCCGCCACGTTCGCGGACGAGGTGATCCCGCACGAGGAAGCGGCCGAGCTCGCGGGCGGCGAACTGCCCGCCGACCTGGTCGCCGCCCACGCCGCCCGGGCCCGGGAGCTGGGACTCTGCGCCACGAACATGCCCAGGGAACTCGGCGGCGGCGGGTGCACCACCCTGCAGCAGGTGCTGGTCCAGGAACAGGTGGGGCGGGTGACCAACGCACTCGCCTGGGCTGTCTCGACTCCCCCGTCCTGGCTGCCGGCGGTGGCCACGGCCGACCAGATCGGCCGTTACGTCCGGCCCACCATCCGCGGCGAGCGTGAGGAGTGCTACGCGATCACCGAGGAGAACGCCGGATCCGAGGTGGCGGCCATCGAGGCGACCGCCCGCCGGGACGGCGACGGCTACCTGCTCAACGGCGTCAAGTGGCATGTGACCTCGTTCAACACCGCCGACTACGCCTTCTTCCAGGCCAAGCTGGACGGCGGGCCCCAGGACGGCGAGCACGCCATGTTCTTCGTGGACCTGCCGAGTCCCGGCGTGAGCGTGGTCCGTACCCCGGCGTACTCGCACACGATCAGCCACCACCACCCGATCGTCGCCTTCAGCGACGTCCGGGTGCCGGCCGCCAACCTGCTCGGCGCCGAGGGCGACGGGATGACCTTCGCCTACGAGTGGTTCCGGTTCGAGCGGCTGATGGTCGCCGCCCGCTGCCTCGGCGCCGCGGACCGGCTCACCGCCGAGATGACGGCGTTCGCCGCCACCCGGCGGGTCGGCGGCCACCCCATCAGCGATTTCGGCCTGGTCGCCGGGATGCTCGCGGACAGCCTCACGGAGCTGTTCGCCGCCAGGTCGCTGGCATACGAGACCGCCCGCGGCATCGACCGGGGCGCCGACGTCAAGGTGGCCCACGCCCAGTGCTCCATGGCCAAGCTCTACTGTTCGGAGATGGCAGGGCGGGTCGCCGACCGTGCGGTACAGGTCTTCGGCGGGCGCGGCTACATGCGCGAGAACGTGGCCGAGCGCTTCTACCGGGAAGTGCGGGTGGAGCGGATCTGGGAGGGCACCAGCGAGGTGCAGCGCGCGATCATCGC
>DAITAE010000179.1:0-8355 GCA_036824445.1 Streptosporangiaceae bacterium
TACCGCTGGAGAAGTGGGTCGAGAAGTTCACCAACATGCGCTTCGAGCCGGCCGGTGTCACCGATGACCCGGACATCCGGATCGCGAGCTCGGTGATGGACTACGTGTTCCGGCGGCTGGCGCTGGACCATCTGCCCTACGAGACCCGCGCCGAGATGGGCATCCTGTCCGCCGCCGAGCGCACGGCCCAGCTCGCCGGCGAGGACCCGGCCCCCCTGGCCGAGGACCAGGACACCACGGAGATGGCGCAGTCCGCCCCGGTCGAGCGTCCGCAGCCGGCCCGCGAGGCCGGCCCGCAGCCCGGGCAACCACCCGCGGAGCCGCAGCCGGCACAGCCAGAGTCGGCGCAGCCACAGCCGGCGCAGCCGCAGCCACGCAGTTCGATGGAAGTGCTGGAGGCGCAGCAGGGCCGGACGGCGGACGCACCGCTGTGCCTGACCTGCGGCACGAAGATGCGCCCGGCCGGCAGCTGCTACGTCTGCGAAGGCTGCGGCGCGACCAGCGGCTGCAGCTGACCGCGCGGCACGTACCTGCGGACGCCGACCAGCGCGGCAGGTACGGACACCATCGCGAATTCCTCAGGGCGTTTCCTGGGCAGAACGTCAAGATGGCGGGGCCGGCTCCGACTCACAGGTGAGCGGCGCCGGTCCTGGGCGCCACCAACCCTGAGGAGCAGCGGAGTGAAGTACCTCCTGATGATCTACCAGAACCCCGCCACCTGGCAGGCCATGCCGGAGTCGGAGAAGAAGGCCTTCATGTCCCAGGCGGGGGCCATCGTGGACGAGCTCATCGCGTCGGGCGAGTGGGTAGGCGGCGAAGGGCTCGCCGACCCCTCCACCGCCGCATCCGTGCGGGTGCGTGACGGCGTGCCCGCGGTGACCGACGGTCCCTTCGCCGAGGCCAAGGAGCAGGTCGTCGGCTACTGCATCGTGGACTGCGAGAGCCGGGACAGAGCCATCGAGATCGCGATCCGGTGGCCCGACGCTCGGCGATGGGGGATGGAGGTCCGGCCCATCCTGAGCCCTGACGGAGTGGAGATGTGAGGACCGACGCCGGCACCGAGCGCCTGCTGCGCGACCTCGCGCCGCAGGTGCTCGGTGCGGTCGTCCGGCGTTATGGCCATTTCGACGCCGCCGAGGACGCCGTCCAGGAGGCGCTGCTCGCCGCGGCCACGCAATGGCCGGCCCAGGGTGTGCCGGACCGCCCGAGAGGGTGGCTCATCACCGTGGCGTCACGGCGGCTCACTGACCAGCTGCGCAGCGACGAGGCGCGGCGGCGCAGGGAGGCCGCCGCCGTGATGGCCGAACCGACCGGCCCTACGACCGTGATGCCGGACGACGAGCGCGCCTCCGGCCAGGACGACACGCTGACGCTGCTGTTCCTGTGCTGCCATCCCGAGCTCACCCCGGCATCCCAGCTCGCGCTCACCCTGCGGGCCGTCGGGGGCCTGACCACGGGCGAGATCGCCCGTGCCTTCCTGGTGCCCGAGTCGACCATGGCGCAGCGCATCAGCCGCGCCAAGCAGCGAATCGCGGCCGCCGGGGCGAGGTTCACCGCGCGACCGGCGGGGGAGTGGGCAGGCCGTCTGCGGGTGGTGCTCCACGTGCTGTACCTCATGTTCAACGAGGGGTACGCGGCGACCTCCGGCGGCGAAACGTCCCGTCCCGAGCTCACCGCCGAGGCGATCCGCCTGACCCGGGCCGTCCACAGGCTGCTTCCCGACGACGGCGAAGTCGCCGGGCTGCTGGCCCTCATGCTGCTGACCGAGGCCCGGCGTCCCGCGCGCTGCGAGCCGGGCGGCGCCCTCGTCCCGCTGGCCGAGCAGGACCGCGCCCGCTGGGACCGGAAGCAGATCGATGAGGGACTGGCCCTGGTTACCGGCGCCCTCACCACGGCACCGCTCGGGCCCTACCAGGTCCAGGCTGCGATCGCGGCCGTCCATGCCGAGGCCGCTACCGCCGCCGAGACCGACTGGCCGCAGATCCTGGCGCTCTACAACCTCCTGGAGCGGATCACCCCGAGCCCTGTGGTGACCCTCAACCGTGCCGTCGCTGTGGCGATGGTGCATGGCCCGGGAGCCGCGCTCGACCTGCTCGCGGCGCTCGAAGCCGACGACCGGATGGCGGGCCACCACCGGCTCGCCGCGGTCCGCGCTCACTGCCACGAACTCGGCGGCGACCGCGACGCCGCGGCCGCCGAGTACCGGGCCGCCGCCCGAACCGCTACCAGCCTGCCGGAGCGGCGCTACCTCGAAGCCCGCGCCGGCCGGCTAGCAAGAACCGGCGGCCCGGCCCGTGCCGCGGGCACCGCGGGCATCACGGGCACCACGGGCAGCCCTTGATGCGGCGGGCTTATCCTGCTGGACTGTCCAGTTGGTCTTGCTGGACTGCCCGGTTGGCCCGCAGGAGGTCGTCATGCCTGTCACCCCGCCCACGGCCGGCGATCTGGCCAGGATCGCGCAGCACTACGGCCTCCGCCTGTCCGCGGAGGACCTGGAGTCGTTCCGCGTCCTGTCCAGCGGCCTGCTTGCTTCATACGACGAGGTAGAGCGGCTGTATGCGGCGAGCCTGGGTGAGCCGCCGCAGCGGCACTTCCAGTGGCCGGCTGAGGGCGCCAACGACCTGGGTGCCTGGTACGTGACCACCGAGATCGCCACCCGCCACGAGGGTCCCCTGGCCGGCCGCAGGGTGGCGGTCAAGGACAACATCGCTCTCGCCGGCGTCCCGATGATGAACGGGTCCCGCGCGGTCGAGGGATACGTCCCGCGCCGGGACGCCACCGTGGTGACGAGGCTGCTCGACGCGGGCGCGACCATCGCCGGGAAGGCGGTCTGTGAGGATCTGTGCTTCTCCGGCGGCAGCCACACGTCCCGCACCGGGCCGGTGCACAACCCGTGGGACCAGTCCAGGACCGCGGGCGGGTCCTCGAGCGGGAGCGCGGCGCTGGTCGCGGCCGGCCAGGTCGAGCTCGCGCTCGGCGGTGACCAGGCCGGCTCGATCCGCATCCCGAGCGCGTTCTGCGGAACCGTGGGGCACAAGCCGACTCATGGTCTGGTCCCCTACACCGGGGCGTTCCCCATCGAGAACACCCTCGACCACCTCGGCCCGATCGCACGGACCGTGCGGGACGCCGCGCTGATGCTCGGGGTGCTGGCCGGGCCCGACGGGCTGGATCCACGTCAGCGCGCTACCCCGTCGGCGCTGGACTTCATGTCGGGCCTGGACGCTGGCGTCAGCGGGCTGCGGGTCGGTGTAGTAGCCGAGGGGTTCGGCTTCCCGGGCCTGTCCCAGCCCGCCGTGGACGAGACGGTCCGTGCCGCGATCGACACCCTGGCCGGGGCGGGTGCCGTCGTCAGCCAGGTCAGCGTGCCCTGGCACCGCGACGCCATTCACGTCTGGACCGTGATCGCCACCGACGGCGTCGTCGCCCAGATGATCGATGGCAATGGTTTCGGGATGAATTGGCAGGGCCGTTATGACCCTGACCTGATCGCCCACTATGCCCGTGGCCGCCGGGAGCACGCCGATGACCTGCCGGAGACGGTCAAGGCGACGATCCTCGCCGGCCGCTACGCGATCGACAACTACCACGGCCGGTACTACGCGATGGCGCGCGAGGAGGCGCTCGAACTGGCCGCCGCCTACGACGCGGCCCTGGCAGGCCTGGATGTCCTCGTCATGCCGACGCTGCCGATCGTGGCCACCACGATCCCCCCGACCGGCGTTCCGCGCGAGGAGAGCATCGCCCGGTCCACCGAGATGATCGTCAACACGGCCCCGTTCGACGTCAGCGGCCACCCGGCCACCTCGGTCCCGGCGGGCCTGGCGGACGGGCTACCGGTCGGGCTCATGATCGTGGGCCGTCATTTCGATGACGCCACCTGCCTGCGCGTCGCCCAGGCGTTCGAGACGGCCGTCGGTGGCTTCCCAGCCCCACCAGGCACTTAACGATTTGCGCCCGGCGCCCGCCTGTCCACGCTCGCCCGGCACGTGGCTGGCCACCCGCGCCCTGCCCGGCCGCTGCACCTCGCTGCCGGGAATGAGCAGGTCGGCCGCGATCCTGGCCCGCGGTTCCCTCGCGAACGGCACGGACGGCGGCGCCCGTTACGCCCTGGGGCCAGGCGCGGCGGCGCGTCCAGGAGCACGGGCGGCGGGCCGGGGCTACGGGCCGCCGTGGCAACGATGCCCAGGTCGCACGCTCCGGTATCTGAATGCGCATCGCCGTACTCGATCCGTAATGCGCTATACAGGGAACAGCACGAGGGAGTTACATGCGGCCAGAAGACGGACCTTTGCCGGACAGGGGAATGGCGCGGCAACGCATCGACCGCGTGCGTGCCGCCGTCCGCACGGCTCCGCTCCCGGTCAAGATAGTGCTGGTCCTGGTCGTTCTGGCGGCGGCGGTCCTGGCATCGGCACTGCCAGCACGCGTCGGTGATCTGGTGCTGATTCTGGCGCTGTGCTACGGGCCTGTCGCGATCTGGCGCAAGCAGCGCTCGGTTTTCGCCTCGCTGGGGGTCGCCGCGTGGGGGCTGGCCGCGATCCTGCTGGTGGCGTCTCTGACACCGCCGCTCACATCCTGGCTGGTCCCGCTGCTGCTTCTCCCGTTCGCGGTGGTCGCCGTCGCCCATTCCGCTCCGTTCGCCCGCAACCGCGTGCCCTGCCGGACGGTGGCCTGGACGCTCCTGTGGGCGGTGCCCGCCGCCATGCTGGCCTGGCGGTTCGCTCATGGCCAGCCCGTCCTCAGCTGGGTGATCGGGTGGCTGCTCGCGGCCGTGGTCCTCGGCTGGCGTTTCGCCCAGGGTGCGCAGCACAGCCGCGTCTATGGCAGGCAGCAGGCCCGGATACCTTCCGCCACGGGCCCATCCGGCGAAACCGCCGGCCGCATCATTCCGCCCGCCGGCTCCACGCGGAGCGACCACCCTCCTGGTGCCGTGAGGGCGGTACTGGAAGCGGACGGTGCCCGGGTACATCAGGTAGCCACCGGCGTGCCGGAGCGCGCGGCGCCGGACCGGAATCTGCCCACGATCACCGTCGATCAGGCCGTGGCCGAACTGGACGCGATGATCGGCCTGACCGGGGTCAAGGACCAGATCCATCAGCTGACCGCCTCGGTGGAGGCCGCGCGCAGGCGTGCGCAGGCCGGGTACCAGACCGACAAGCCCATGCAGCACTTCGTTTTTCTTGGCCCGCCGGGAACGGGCAAGACCTCGGTCGCGCGGATCATCGCCAAGATCTACTACGCGTTCGGCTTGCTGGAAGCGCCGTCCGTGCTGGAGGTGCAGCGCGCTGACCTGGTGGGTGAGTACTTGGGCGCCACCGCCATCAAGACCAACGAGCTGGTCGATCAGGCGCTGGGTGGGGTGCTGTTCATCGATGAGGCCTACAGCCTGGTCAACGACGGCGAAGGGCACAGCGACCGGTTCGGCAACGAGGCGGTCCAGGCGCTGCTCAAACGCGCTGAGGACGATCGCGACCGGCTCATCGTCATCCTGGCCGGCTACGACCGGCAGATGGAGGACTTCCTGGCCAGCAACCCCGGACTGAACTCCAGGTTCGCGATCAGGATCAGATTCGCCGGCTACTCCCCGGCCGAGCTGCTCTCGCTCGCCCAGTCGGGACTGGCGCAACGCGGGGAGTCAATTGACCCCGACGCCGAGCAGGCGCTGGCTCGCATGATGGACGACGTTGGCCGCCGCCGTCTCGCCGACGACCTCGGCAACGGCCGCTTTGTCCGGAGTCTGGTGGAGAAGGCGGGGCAGGCGCGCGATGTCCGGGTGATGGCGGACGGGGCAGAGCCGGCCGCAGCCGACCTGCTGACGGTGGAGGCGTCGGACCTGGAGCGGGCGTTCGCCGAGCTGACGTCGAGATTCCGGGGCTACGCCGAGGCGCCAACGCTGGAAAGCGCGCTGGCCGAACTCGATGAGCTGATCGGCCTGGAGCCGGTCAAGCGCCAGGTGCATGAGATTGCCGCGCAGCTGCGGGTGGCCCGGCTGCGGGACCGGCAGGGCCTGGTCAGCCAGCCGCCAGCCAGGCACTTTGTCTTCACGGGCCCGCCGGGAACGGGGAAGACCACGGTAGCGAGAATCCTGGGGCGGATCTTCGCCGCGCTCGGGCTGCTGGTCCGGCCCGAAGTGGTGGAGGCGCACCGGGCCGATCTCGTCGGCGAGCACCTGGGCTCCACCGCGATCAAGACCGGGAAGCTGATCGATTCCGCCCTTGGGGGCGTGCTGTTCATCGACGAGGCCTACGCGCTCTACAACCCCGGTTACGCCGGGGGCGACGCCTACGGCGCGGAGGCGGTGGCGACCCTGCTCAAGCGGGCGGAGGACGACCGCGAGCGGCTGGTGATCGTGCTGGCTGGCTACACCGCCGACATGGACCGCTTCCTGCGGAGCAACCCCGGGCTGTCCTCCCGTTTCGGTGTCCGGATCGCCTTCCCGAGCTACACCCCGGACGAGCTTGCCAAGATCGCCGAGGTGATCGCCGAGCAGGCGGGAGACACGTTCGACCCGGACGCCCTGCCCGTCCTGGAGGAGATCTTCCAGCAGGCATGCGACCGGGAGCGCATCGACGAGCTGGGCAACGGGAGGTTCGCCCGCTCCCTGTTCGAGCGCGCGTGTGCGGCCCGTGACATGCGGGTGGCCGAGTTGGACGAGCAGGCGAGCGCGGCCGATCTCACCATCGTCACCGCGGCCGACCTGACCACGGCGGTCAGGGAGCTCACCAGGGAGCCGGGCCCGCGATAAGGCCCGGCCAGAATCTCCGGCCACCGCCAGGCCCCGGCGGGGGCCAGGATCTGTCAGGGCAGGTTGGTCAGTTCGGCGAGGAGCTTGGCGCAGTCGCCCTCGGTGTCCCTGATCAGGTACATGAGGGTGTGCTGCACCGCATGCCGGTGCTCACCCCGGTCCAGCAGGCGCTGCGCCGCCTCCCACAGCTCCGGCGGGTCGCCGCGCCACAGCCGGTCGCTGAGGGCCAGGTGGCGGCCGATGTGCTGCTCGTCGGCGGGCCGTCCCTGCGGGTCGTCGTGATCGGCGGCCAGCAGCGTCCGCCGTGCCTGCGGCTGGGAGGGATCGAGCGTGCTCAGGTCGACCCCGTCGTAATGCCCCTGGAGCAGCGGGAACGCAAAGGCCCGCCGGGGAAGCGCCTCCAGGTCGGCGTCTGGCAGGAGCCTGGCGACCAGCTGGGCGTCCAGGCCGAACGTGGCCGGGTCGCGGTACACCTGCGCGAAGGCGGCCATCGAGTTGAACACGGCATCGATCGTTTCCTCGATCGCCTCGCCGGGCAGCTCGCGTCGCCGGCCCGCCCAGCGCGCCCAGGCGGCAAGCACGTGCGGCATGGCATGCTGCTCCGACGGCAGCAGCATGATCTTGCGAGGCAGCCAGTCCAGCAGGAAGGTCTCTGCCTTGGCCGGGCTCATCCGCAGCGGTCGGCCGAAGTCCTGGTCGCAGCCGTAGGCGATGATGTGGTCCGCGCACCGGCTGGCGGCCTTGCGGTCGGACAGGTCCTCGGCCTCGTCGGAGGCGAGGAACTCTACGACCAGCATGGCCCGGCGGTCATCGCTCCAGGCCATCCGCCGCGCGGCCGCCCCAAGCCAGCCCGGCGCATCATCCTGGCTGGCCAGCGCGGCAGCGGGACCGCCGAACGGGGAACTGTCGGGCTCGGCGGCCGGTTCCGCCGGCGACAGCGTGCGGATCCGGGCTCTGATGAAGGCGTGGTAGGCCGGGAATGACCGGCTGACCGGCGGATCTGCCGCGGCGTCAGTGGCGTTGAGCGCGGCCTCCAGCAGCTGCCGGGCCTGGGCCGCGGTGACTCGCCGGAAGGTGCCCCGCACCGGGCGATCGGGCGGCGTGTCGCCGGGCAGGCAGCGTTCCAGCAGCGTTTCGACCTTGGATGTCACCCAGCCGTCGCGCAGGATGCCACCGGCGTTGTAGTCGACGGCCATGACCAGGGCGTGCGGGTCGGTCCCCGCGTAACTGAACAGGCACACGGCCTCGTCGCAGTCTCCGAAAATGTCGGAGTTCACGTAGCACTCCGCTGCCGCCACGGCGCCGACGTGCTCGGACCATGCGGGTCGCGCCACCCCGTGCTCGATCAGCGCCAGCCCGGCCTTCTCGGCCAGGGCCGCCTGCCGGGGAGTGCCCAGGCAGGCTATTCCAGACAGCAGCGCGAGCGCCGCCGGGCTGGCGTGCTGCCCCGCGTACTCAACCAGCCCTTCGCCGATGAGCTCCTCGAGGTCGGCGGCCCGGTGTACGGACGTGCGCGGCGCGCGCTGGCCCCACCAGGTGCCGAGCATCTCGCTGACCATGAGTTCGGCGTCCAGCGGGCTGCGCAGGGCGAGGAGTTCGCGCGCCGC
>DAITAE010000180.1:0-8346 GCA_036824445.1 Streptosporangiaceae bacterium
ACGGGCCGCACGGCGGCCCGTTCCGGTACCGCTCGATCCTCACCGACGTGCTGGCTTGGGTGATCGAGCGCGCCGCCGGGGCCCGGTTCCACGAGCTGGTCTCGCGGCACCTCTGGCGGCCGATGGGCGCGGAATTCGACGCCGAGATCACCGTCGACGCCCACGGGAACCCGATGGCCGACGGCGGGATCTGCGCGACCCTGCGCGACGCCGGCCGGTTCGGTGAGCTGTTCCTGCGGCGCGGCCGGCGGGCGCGCCGGGAGGTGGTGCCCGCTGCGTGGGTCGACGACACGATCCGCGGGGCGCCGGACGGGGCGCAGGCGTTCACCGGCGGCGACGATGGTTCCGGCTACCCGGCCGGCGCCCACTACCGGAACTGCTGGTGGATCCACGACCCGGGCCTGCCGTTCTACCACGCCTCCGGCATCAACGGGCAGCACATATTCGTCCACGTGCCGTCGCAGACCGTGGTGGTGAAGCTGTCCACGTGGCCGACCGCGCTCAGTCCCTGGATCGAGGCGACCGTCCATGGTGTATACGCGATCGCGGCGGAGCTCCAGCGTCGAGGATGAACGCGAGGATCTCGGCCTCGTACGCGAGCTTCTCGTAGCGGCCGGCCGGGCCCACATGCGCCCCGGCCCCGAGCTCCGGCCGGAACAGCACCCGCCCGCGGCTGTCCGCGCCGGTGGCGCCCGCCGCGGCGGTTGCCCGTAGCCGGGCCACCCACTTGGCGGGCTCGTGCACCAGCACCCGCGGGTCGTGCACGCTGCCGGTGACCAGGAGGCCGGGCCGGTCACCGGCCGGGACGTTGTCGTAAGGGCTGTAGGACTCCATGTACGCCCGGATCGCTGGGTCGCGCGGGTCGCCCCACTCGTCCCACTCGGTGATCGTGAGCGGGATCGTGGGGTCGAGCATGGAGTTGACGACGTCCACGAACGGCACCTCGGCGACCACCGCCCGCCAGCGCTCCGGCGCCATCGAGTAGACCGCGCCCTGCAGCAGGCCGCCGGCGGACAGGCCGCGCGACACGATCGCGTCACCGGCCACCCACCCGCCGTCGGCCAGCGCGTCGGCCACCGCGATGAAGTCGGTGAACGTGGTGCGCTTGTGGTCCAGCCGGCCCTGCAGCCACCACCGCCGCCCGCCCTCGCCGCCACCCCGCACGTGGGCCACCGCGTAGAGGTAGCCCCGGTCGAGCAGGCTCGCCACCGGCAGGCTGAACTCCGGCCACTCGCAGGACTCGTACGCCCCGTACCCGTAGAGCAGGGCAGGCGCGCTGCCGTCCCGCGGCAGGCCGGCCCGGTAGGCGATCGTCACCGGGATAGCCGTCCCGTCCGGGGCGCTCGCGGTGATCCGCTGCGTCCGGTAGCCGGCCGGGTCGTACCCGGGCACCTCCTGCCGTTTGCGCAGCCGCCACTCCCCGCTGGCCAGGTCCACGTCGTGCCAGCTCGGCGGGTCGATCAGCGACTCCGTGCGCACGGTCACCTCGGTGGCCCGGTAGTCCTCGTTGACCGCTAGCGCCAGTGCCACCTCCGGGCCGGCGGCGTCGATGAGCCGCTCCGCCCCCGTCTCCCGGTCGATCACGCGCAGCTGGGTCGCCGCCTCCCGCCGCTGCTCCACCACCACGAACCGGCCGAACACGTTGCAGGACACCAGCCGCGTGCCGTCGGCGGCGGGGATCACCTCGGTCCATCCGGCCCACCCGGCCGGGCGCCGGGCTGGGCCCTTGACGAGCCGGAAATCGGCCGCCCCATCGTTGGTGACCAGGTAGAACTCGCCCCCCGCCGGGCCGTCGGCATGATCGGCCCAGTACTCCACCCCCTTCCGCCTTTCCTGCAGAACGGCGGGTGCCGCGCCGGGGTCCGCGGCAGGGATGGCGAGCGTCTCGGTGGTGTCGCGGCTTTCGGTCTCCAGCAGGATGTACGCGCCGCTGCGGGTCGCCCGCACGACGACGTCGAAGCGCTCGTCGTGCTCGCTAAACACCAGCACGTCCTGGGCGGGATCGGTGCCGACGTCGTGCCGCCAGACCTGGTATGCCCGGTAGGCGGCGTTGGTCACGATGTAGAACAGCGAACGCGAGTCCGCCGACCACGCCAGCCCGTAGTAGCTCCGCCCCATCCCCTCCGGCAGTCCCGCCGCGGTCACCAGGTCCTCGCCGCTGGCCAGGTCCCTGATCCGCAGCTCGTAGACCTCGTCGCCGTCGAAGTCGACCGAGTAGGCGAGCAGCCGGCCGTCGGGGCTGACCTCACGCACACCGAGCTCCACGTAGCCGCCGCCGCACTCGGGATCTTCCAGCAGCAGGTTCGGGTCGAGCAGTACCTCGGCCGGCGGGCCGCCGGCCTGCGGGCGACCGGCTCCGGCCGCGCTGTGGGCCGGGCGGCGGCAGAACTGCTCGTACTCGAGCCCGGCCACGTTCCGGGTGAAGTAAGCGAAGTCTCCGCGGCGCCAGCTTGCCGATTCGGCGGCGGGCGCCACCCGCGCGGACATCTCCGCCGTCAGCTCGTCGCGGAGGGCCGCCGTGTGGGCCACCTGCTGGTCGTAATAGGAGCGTTCGGCGGCCAGATAGGCCCGCAGGGCGGGATCCCCGCTGTCCCGCATCCACGCGTAGGGGTCCGCCCCGGGCGCCGCCGGTCGCGCCGGCGCGACCGGCGGCGAATTCGACATGAGCAGATGTTAGCCCCGCGCCGGATGGGCCCGTCCCGGCGCGCGCCTCCGGCACCGTCCCCAAGCGGCTGGGCTGGGCTGGAACGCAGGCTTGTCTGTACCCACCTCCGGTGGGAGCCTGATCGTGACGTCCGAGCCCTGGGAGGAATGGTGGCGCAATCAGGCGGTGGAGAGTTCTGGCGGGACCTGAAGCCGATCACACAGGCGTTCCGGCCGGGTGCCGCGCCGGAGGCGTATGTCTCGCAGGCGGCGACCGATGACGAACGGTTCTATGCCCCTTTGTCTGAGACGGTGGGAACCCGCCCGCTGTGGATTTCGCCGAGCCAGAACCGGTGGTGCGACGTCTTGATGGCCCGGGGAGCCGGCCTGGTCAACCGTCACTACCACCCGCAGCAGGTTTTCGCGTACACGATCTCCGGCAAGTGGGGCTATCTCGAGCACGACTGGGTGGCCACCGCCGGCGACTGGGTGTACGAGGCACCGGGCGAGGCGCACACCCTCGTTGCGTATGAAACCACGGAACCGATGAAGGTGACCTTCAACGTCACGGGGCCGCTGATCTGGCTGGACGAGAACGGCCAGGCTACCGGCCATTTCGACGTGTTCGACTACATCGCCCTGTGCAAGGACCATTACGAGAAGGCGGGGTTCGGCGCCGACTACATCGAAGGGCTGTTCCGCTGACACCGGCCGAGCTCGGTGCCGCAACCGTGCGTGCGGCGGGGCACAATGGCGATCGTGACCTCTGAGAATGACACGGTGGGTCTGATCGAGCGTGCCCTCGATCAGACCGCGACCATCATCGCGGCCATCGGTGCCGGCCAGGCCACCCTGGCGACGCCGTGCCCGGACTGGGACGTGCGAGCGCTCGTCCGGCACGTGATCGGGCAGGACCTGCGTAACTTCATCGTCGCCGCCCGCGGCGAGACCGTGGACTGGCAGGCGCCCGCCGACGGGTTCGGCGAGGACTGGGTGGGCGCGTTCCGGGACCGGGCGGGGCAACTGCTGGGAGTGTGGCAGGCGGCCGACCTCGACCTGCCCGTCGCCATGCCCGGCGGCGGGCAGGCACCGCTGCGGGGCCGCGCCGACCAGCAGGTCGCCGAGCTGGCGATGCACGGCTGGGACCTGGTCAAGGCCACCGGCCAGCGGGCCGATCTGGACCCGCGGCTGGCCGAGCACGCGCTTGCCTGGTCGCAGCGGATGCTGCGGCCCGAATTCCGAGGCCCGGATCGGGCCTTCGGCGCTGAGGTGCCGGTTCCGCCGGATGCGCCGGCCTACGACCGCCTGGCAGGCTGGTTCGGCCGCGATCCCGGATGGACGCCAGAAAGATGATCATGATGTGGGTACACGCCTGACTGCACCAATCTCATGATCACGCTCGCCACGGGAACCCCCGGAGGGCACTCAGCTTCGTGACGCTCGTCGCGGCTGGCTGGAGGGCCAGCCACGTCATCAGGCCGGCTGGCGCTGGCCGTTGACGATCAGCTGAACCCGGTCCGGGTAGAAGCTCATGAGGCCGACGATCCCCTCGGCTTGCGGGATCGGCGTCTCGTAGCTCCACACCAGGTTCTCGTGGACGTCGCCGCCGACGTCGGCCGACCAGTACGATGCCTCGCCCTTGAACGGGCAGGTCGTGTGGTGGCTGGTGGGCCGCAGCAACTCGGTGCGCACGTCCTCGCGCGGGATGTAGTAGCGGGTCGGATAGCCCGTCTCGTCGAGCAGGACGGCCCGGTCCGACTCGGCCAGCTTCTCACCGCCGAGGATGACCTCGATGTGGTCGCGTGTTGGGGTGATGGTGATCTGATGTCCGGCAGCCATGATTGCGGCAACCACCCGGCGCCCCCGATGATTCCGCCGCGGCCTAGCCATCGCTGCCGTAAGGCCGTGTGATGATCTCGAGCAGGTGGCCGTCGGGATCCTCAAAGTACAGGCCACGGCCCCCGTCACGATGGTTGATCGCGCCGCGCCGTGACCTGCCGGGATCCGCCCAGTAGGCGAGGTCCCGCTCACGGATCCGGCCGAAGGCGGCGTCGAACTCCTCCTCGCCGACCAGGAAGGCGTAGTGCTGGGCGGCGATCTCGCCGCCGGTCTCGCGGAAGTCCAGCGAGACGCCGTTGTCGGCCTCGACGACGTGGAACGGCCCGAAGACGGTGGCTGGTGGCAGGCCGAGAATCCCAGTGAGGAACGCCGCCGACCGCTTCTGGTCGCGGCACGAGACGATGGTGTGGTTCAGTTGCACGCTCACACCGGTGATTCTCCCCGCTTCGCGGCCCTCCGAACTGTGGAGAGTTCCCGCCGCACCGCAGGGACCTGGCATGCTGCAGCGATGAGGGAACAGCCCGCGCGCCTCGCTCTCCCGGTGGTCTGGAGCGAGGATTGCCTGCGCCACGAGCCCGGCGGCGAGGTCTGGCTGGGCGTGCGCGAGGCCGGCACGGAGGTGCCGGCCAGGGCGCTTGTGCTCCGCGACGCGCTCGCCGCGCAGGGCGCGCCGATCGTGGCGGCCCGCCCCCACGGCGATGAGATCCTGCGGGCGGTGCACGACGGCGGGCTGGTCGATCATCTGGCCGGCGTCTGGGCCGCCTGGGAGCAGGAGGGCTACCCGGCGCAGCATGGGCGCGACCGGGTCGTCCCGTATGTGTTCCCCACCCCCGGCATGCTGGCCGGCCTGGAGCCCCGGATTCCCCCGGCCGTGCACGGCCGCGCGGGGCTGTTCTGCTACGACACGATGACCTTGATCGGCCCCGGCAGCTGGGCCGCCATCCGGGGAGCCGTCGATGCCGCCCTGACCGCCGCCGATCTCGTCAGCGCGGGCGCTCCGCTGGCCTATGCGCTGTGCCGGCCACCCGGCCACCACGTCACCCACGCCGCCTACGGCGGATCCTGCTATCTCAACAACGCCGCGATCGCCGCCCAGGCGCTGCGGGCCGCGGGCGCGGACCGGGTGGCCGTCATCGACATCGACGCCCACCACGGCAACGGCACCCAAATGATCTTCTATGCGCGCGGCGACGTCTTCTATGGGTCCGTGCACGTGGACCCCGGTGCGGGCTGGTTCCCGCACTACGCCGGCTACGCCGGGGAGCGGGGCCGGAACGGCGGCGCCGGCGCCAACCGCAACCTGCCGCTGGCGCCGGGCACCAGCGACGAGGGCTGGCTGGCCGCCGTGACAGCACTGTGCGCCGACGCGGCCGCGCACCGCCCGGACGCGGTCGTGGTGTCGCTGGGCCTGGACGCGGCCGTGTCCGATCCGGAGAGCCCGCTGCGGGTCAGCGAGGACGGCTACCGGCAGGCAGCGGGGAGGATCGCCGCCCTTGGCCCGGCGGTCCTGATCCAGGAGGGCGGCTACGACCTGGCGGCGCTCGGCTCGCTGGCGGTGGCGGCCCTCACCGGCGCCACCGAGGCACACGACCCGGCATAGCACTCATGGAGCGCGCTGAAGCCGGTCACCTTCAGGCCCGGAAGTGATCAGGGCCCGAGCTCTGCCGAGACGGCCAGCAGGCGGCCTCAGGCGGCGAGACGCTCCCGGTGATGCGGCTCCTGCCAGTCCAGCAGCGGCCCGGCGGGCACGATCCGCGAGGGGTTGAGCCGCGGATGGGTCCCGAAGTAGTGGCGCTTGATGTGATCGAAGTCGGTGGTGCCGCCGAAGGCGGGCTGCTGATACAAGTCACGGGCATAGGGCCACAGGTTCGGGTAATCGGCGAGTCGGCGCAGGTTGGCCTTGAAGTGCGTGACGTAGACCGGGTCAAACCGGGCCAGGGTCACCCACAGCCGCACGTCGGCCTCGGTGAGGGAGTCCCCGAACAGGTACCGGCGGGTAGCGAGCCGCCGGTCAAGGTCGTCGAGGGCGGTGAAAAGCCGGGCCACCGCCGCATCGTAGGCCGCCTGCGTGGCGGCGAACCCACACTGGTACACGCCGTTGTTGACATCGGTGTAGACGCGCTCGTTGAGCGCGTCGATCTCTGGCCGCAGCGCCAGCGGGTAGAGGTCAACGCCCGGGGTGGCCCACTGCCCGAACTGGGTTTCCAGGTCGATGGTGATGTCGGGGAAATTGTTGGAGACGATCCGTGAGGTGCGGCGATCCCACACCACCGGGACCGATATGTGCCCGTCGTAGCCCGGCTCGGTCGCGTCGTACGCTTGCCGGATCAAGGTGAACCCGTTCACCGGGTCGGGGGCGTAGCCCGGGCCTTCGCGGAATGCCCAGCCACGCCCGTCACGGACCGGGTCCACCACCGAGAGCGAGACCACGTTCTCCAGGCCCATCAGCCGCCGCACGATGACGCTGCGGTGCGCCCACGGGCAGGCCAGTGATACGTAGAGGTGATAGCGGCCGGGCTCGGCCGGGTAGCCGCTGCTGCCATCCGCCGTGACGCGGCCGGTGAACGGGTAGACCGGCCGCACGAAGCCGCCATCCGGAGCGGCGCGGGTCTTGACGGTGTACTCGCCGTAGCGAGCGAAGTCCACCGGGCTGGCGACGGCGGCGCTGGTACCGGTCATGCCTTCGACGGTACCCGGGGCGGCCGGGGCCTGATAAGGAGCTGGAACACGACCACCCGGCCCGACCTGATGGGAGCGACGCCGGTGGCGCGGGCCAGCCTTGGCACGGCCCTCGAGCGGGGCGGCTGCTCGGCCATCAGCACGGCACCGACCCGGTGGCTGGCCAGGAAGCCCTTGATGTCGGCTACCGTTGCCCCGGTGATGGCGCCGGTGCCCAGGTGCGCCTGCATGCCGGGATTAGGCAGGCCCGTCGGGGTGACCCCGAAGAAGCCGCCCGCCTGCCGGAACGACAGACCCGTCTGCGCCTGCCAGATCATCTGCCGGTTACGGTGGGGATCCACGATCCAGACGATCTCTCCCGGCCGCAGGTACCGGTGGTAGGTCCCCTGGGTGAGGAAGGCCGGGACCGGGATGCGGCTGGCCCACACGTCGGCGTGGAAGTTGGGCAGGATCACCAGCGCCGCCGCGGCGGCTAGCGCGACCCGCAGGGCCGGGAGCCGGGGCCGTGCCAGCCACCGCGCCATGATCACCGCGATCAGCAGGAAGGCGTAGACCACCAGGCGGCCCGGCTGCGCATAGCTGAGCAGCGGAAGCGCCGCGGCGAGCCGCCAGGGCATGATGTGCGCGCCGAACACCGTGAGCGTGTCGCCGATGCTGAACAGGAGTGTGACGAGCAGCCCGGCGGCGAGCAGCCATGTCCCGCGCCGGCCGGCATCCGCGGCCAGGAACACGATCAACAGGGCGATCAGCGGAATGCCCAGGTACCAAGGGTTCCCGTACGTGTTCCAGTGCCATCCGTCCCACAGCACGGTAAAGCGTCCCGGGATCACGTAACGCAGGAAGTCGCCCGGGCTGCGGGCACCGTGGCCGATGGTGGCGAACAGGATCGGCTTGTAGGGGCGCGGCCGGGCGAACAAGCCGTGGATCAGGGGAATGCCCGCCGCGGCCGCCACCACGTAGGAGGCGGCGAGCGGCGCGGCCGCGGCGCGGAGCCGCCGCCGCCACAGCGGGCCGGCCGCCAGCCCGATCAGGGCGAACAGGAAGCCCATGAAGGTCAGCGTGGCGAACGTCTCGGTGCTGATATAGAGCTGGACGCCCAGCACCACGCCGAGCAGCGGAATGACCCATCTCGCGGGCAGGGAGCCGTCCAGCAGCCGCACGACCAGGTAAGCGGCGAGCGGAACC
>DAITAE010000181.1:0-8321 GCA_036824445.1 Streptosporangiaceae bacterium
CCGCCGAGCGCTGTAACGACCGAGGCCCAGTCGCCCTGCGGGTCGGCGTGGCAGAGCGAGCCGACCAGGGTGCCGCGGTTGCGCACGAGCGGGTCGGCGATGAGCGGCGCGGCCGCGGCCATGGTCGGCTGGGTGCCCTTGAGCAGGTCCGAGTGCTCCAGATCGGCGTGGCGGCAGAGCGCCCCGATGCGGAGCGTGCCGTCCGCGTCCGCGCGGTGGTAGTCGAGACCGCCGACGTTGTTGATGTCGACGATCAGTTCCGGCGACGCGAAGCGCAGCTTCATCAGCGGTACCAGGCTCTGGCCGCCGGCCAGTACCTTCGCCTCGTCCCCGCCCTCGCGCAGCAGGCCGATCGCCTCGCCGAGCGAACGCGGTGCCTCGTAGCGGAACCGAGACGGATACATACGATCCTCCGATGTCCGTGTCTGGACGTTGTCCGGCGGCCGGTGCTTCCGGCTCAGCGTCGGCCCGGACCGGCGCTGCTCCGGTCAGTGCTTTCTGGGTCAGCGCCCGGATCCGGCCAGCGCCTCTCGGGGTCGGCGCCGACCTGGGTCAGTGGTTGCCCGGGCCAGCGCCGGCCCGGGCCGTGTGATTTCAGGATGATTCCCGCTCTCGCTGGGCCTCCGCGCCGGCCGCCTCTTGCCGTGCCTCCGGATCGGCCACGGCCACCGGAAGGGACTCATAATCGGGGTCCGGGCGCGGCTCCTGGTGCGGCGGCCAAGGTCCAGGCACAGGCTGACCGGCGATCTTGAGATAGTCGATCAGCTCGGGCCAGGCCCAGACGGTCGGGCTCTTCCCGGTCTTCGGTGCGTTCTCGATCACTTCGTACAGACGCGGGTTGCCCTGACTGTGACCGCTGGATTCGATCCGCATGGCACCGCTCCCGCTGTCGGACGGCGACAGCGCGCCGTCACCTCGATATGCTCACATGATCGCCTCGCCGGGCCAGCCCCGCAACTCTCGAATAAGCTCTTGCTTAAGTGGCCCCTCACCAGGGCTTCCCGGCAGTGGGGGAGCGGCTCGGGGCTCTCTATGGCTTGCTGGGGGTTCCGGCGTGCCTGGGCCCCGGCCGCGCCGGGGTTGACCAGCCCGGCGGGACCCGGGCCGGGGATCGGCGGGTCAGCTCCAGATCGTTACGTACACAGGTGGCCGGAAGCGGGATGGTGGCACGCCCGCGCCCGGTGAGCGCATGAGATGCATGGCCTCTGGCGTGCCCAGGAAGCGCCGGAGCGCGCTGACCGCGGCGCTGCGCTGCTGGCGCTCGAGCATGGCGATGTGCCAGCGGGCGTCCATCGGCACGCCGGGCGCGTCCACCAGGGAGAGCTCGCCCCGGCGCAGCTGCTGGGCGACCAGGTGCTCGACGGCCGGTGCCACGCCCCCGCCGTCGGCCGCCGCCGCCTGGGCGGCGGTCTGGTTGGGGAACACCCTGATCTTGTTCTCAGGAATCCCCAGCCTGTCCAGCAGCTGCCCGGCGGCGGTGCCGGGGTCGGTGCCGGACGGGTCCACCAGCCAGCGCCACTGGCGCGGGTTGCCCCGGAGGCTGGACTGCCTGGCGGTCACCACCACCACGCGGTACCGGAAGATCGGCTCGATCACCACCGCCAGCGCCGGGTCGTCGGGCACGCTCGGGCTGATCGCGACGTCGGCCAGCCGGTTAGCGACCAGCACTCCCATCTCCTTGGTCACCGCCACGCCGACCGACACCTCGACCGAGCCCGGGTACCGCCGGGTGAACGCCTCCATCAGCGGGCCGATCACGAACTCCGCGACGGTTGAGGTGGCGACCACCCGCAGTTGCTCCGGCGCGCCCTGCGCGGCGCGGACCGCCGCGTGCGCCTCGGCGCCGAGCACGACGATCTGCGAGGCGGAGGCAAGCAGGCGGGAGCCGCCGGCGGTCAGCGTCATCCCGGCCGGGCCGCGGGTCAGCAGCTGGTCACCGAGGTGCTGGCGCAGAGCCGACAGGGCCTGGGACACCGCTGGCTCACTGACGCCGAGCGCGTTCGCGGCGGCGGTCACCGAACCCAGCCGGGCAACCAGCACAAACGCGTTCAGCTGCGTGAGCGTCATAACCATCCCATTATCACCGCGCGGGTCACCGGCGTTTGCCCTCGTAGACTGCTCACGCGAGCCGGAATCGGAAGGAGGGGCGCATGCAGGTGCCGGCGCACGTCGAGTACGAGAGGGCATCCAGCGTCGCGCACGCGCTCAGCCTGCTCGCCAGGTACGGCCCGGAGGCACGGATCCTGGCCGGCGGGCACAGCCTGATCCCGATGATGAAGCTGCGGCTCGCGCAGCCCGAAACCCTGATCGACATCAACGGGCTCAGCGAGCTCTCCTACATCGAGATGACCGGCGGCGAGCTGCGGATCGGGACGCTGACCAGGCACGCGCAGCTGCTCGACTCGGCGGCCGCGGGCGAGCACTTCCCGATCCTCCACGACGCGGAGAAGGTGATCGCCGACCCGGTCGTGCGCAACTGGGGGACGGTCGGCGGCTCACTCTGCCAGGCCGACCCGTCGGAGGACCTGTCGGCGGCGTTCGCGGCGCTGAAGGCCAGCATGGTGATCTGCGGCCCGGACGGCAGCAGGACGGTGTCGGCCCGGGAGTTCCACACCGGGCCCTACGAGACCGTGATCGCGGCCGGGGAGATGCTCACCGAGATCCGGATCCCGGCCCGGCCCGGTGGCGGCAGTGCCTATGAGAAGGTGGGCCGCCGGGTCGGTGACTGGCCGGTGGGTGCGGCCGGGGCCGCGATCTGGCTGGACGGCGACGTGGTCGCCGATGCCGGGATCGGACTCACCGCGGTCGGCGCGCACCAGTTCGCCGCGCCTGAGGCCGAGGAGTTCCTGCGGGGCGCGCCCGCCACCGAAGAGAGCTTCGCCCGGGCCGGTGAGATCGCCGCCGAGCACTGCCGGCCGGCCTCCGATCAGCGGGGCCCCGCGGATTACAAGCGGCACCTGGCCCATGAGCTCACCGCGCGCGCACTGCGCAGGGCGTTGCGCCGGACCCGGGGCGGCTGACGTGCAGATCACCGTGACCGTGAACGGCTCCGCGTTCACCGGAGACGTCGAGCCGCGGCTGCTGCTGATCCACTTCCTGCGCGACCATCTCGGGCTCACCGGCTCCCACTGGGGCTGTGACACCTCCAATTGCGGCGCCTGCGTGGTCTGGCTGGACGAAACGCCGGTGAAGTCGTGCACGGTCCTGACGGCCATGGCCGACGGCCACCGGGTGCTCACGGTGGAGGGCCTGGAACGCGGCGGGCGCCTTGACCCAGTGCAGGAAGGGTTCGCACGGTGCCATGGCCTCCAGTGCGGGTTCTGCACGCCGGGCATGATGCTGACCGCCCGCTGGCTGCTCGACCACAACCCGGACCCCTCGCCGGACGAGATCCGTGAGGCGCTGTCCGGCCAGGTCTGCCGGTGCACCGGCTACGAGAACATCGTGCGTGCGGTGCGCTGGGCAGCGCAGCCGCAGGGGGGCGACGGCCACGGCGATCATCGTTCGGCGCCCGGGGGGTCTCAATGAGCGCGACGCCGGAGCAGAACGGAGCCTACGGGCCGGTCCCGCGCAAAGAGGATGCCCGCTTCGTCCGCGGCCGGGGCACCTTCGTGGACGACATCCAGCTGCCGGGGATGCTGCACGGGGCGATCCTGCGCAGCCCGCTGGCGCACGCCCGGATCGTCGCGGTCGACACCACCGCGGCGGAGGCCCACCCGCGGGTGGAGGCCGTGATCACCGGGCAGGCGCTGGCCGAGCTCGGCCTTGCCTGGATGCCCACGCTCTCCCAGGACACCCAGTCGGTCCTGGCCACCGACAAGGTGCGGTTCCAGGGCCAGGAGGTCGCGTTCGTGGTCGCCCAGGACCGGTACTCGGCCCGCGACGCGCTGGAGCTGATCCACGTCGAGTACGAGCCGCTGCCGGTGGTGGCCGACGCGCAGCGGGCGCTCGAACCCGGCGCACCGGTCATCCGGGACGACCTGCCGGACAAGACCAGCAATCACATCTTCGACTGGGAGGCCGGCGACAAGGCGGCCACGGACGCGGTCTTCGCGGCCGCGGACGTCGTGGTCAGCCAGGACATGCTCTACCCGCGCTCTCACCCGGCCCCGCTGGAGACGTGCGGCATGGTGGCCGACTCGGACCCGGTCAGCGGGAGGCTGACGCTGTGGTCCACGTCCCAGGCGCCGCACGCACACCGCACGGTCTATGCGCTGGTGGCCGGGCTCCCCGAGCACAAGATCCGGGTGGTCTCGCCCGACATCGGCGGCGGGTTCGGGAACAAGGCCCCCATCTACCCCGGCTACATCTGCGCCATCGTCGGCTCCATGAAGACCGGCCGGCCGGTCAAGTGGGTGGAGGATCGGTCGGAGAACCTGATGTCGACCGCTTTCGCCCGCGACTACCACATTCGCGGGGAGACCGCTGCCACCGCGGACGGCAAGGTGCTGGGGCTCCGGGCCCGGGTGCTCGCCGACCATGGCGCCTTCAACGCGACCGCACAGCCGGCCAAGTTCCCTGCCGGGTTCTTCCACATCTTCACCGGCTCCTACGACCTGCGGGCCGCGCACTGCGAGGTGACCGCCGTCTACACGAACAAGGCGCCCGGCGGTGTCGCCTACTCCTGCTCGTTCCGCATCACCGAGGCGGTGTACCTGGTCGAGCGGATGATGGACATCCTGGCCCGCGAGCTCGGCATGGATCCGGCCGAGCTGCGGATGAGGAACCTGCTGCGGCCGGAGCAGTTCCCGTACACCTGCCCGACCGGCTGGCAGTACGACTCCGGCGACTACCCGCGGGCCCTGGCGCTGGCGATGGAGATCGCCGGGTACGGCGAGCTGCGGCGCGAGCAGGCCGCGAAGCGGGAACGCGGCGAGTACATGGGGATCGGGATCAGCTTCTTCACCGAGGGGGTCGGCGCGGGCCCGCGTGCGCACATGGACATCCTCGGGCTCGGCATGGCCGACGGTGCCAGCCTCCGGGTCCACCCGACCGGCACGGCCGTGCTGGCTGTCTCCTGCCAGACGCAGGGACAGGGCCACGAGACCACGTTCGCCCAGATCGTCGCCAACGAGCTCGGCATCTCCCCGGACGACGTCGACGTGGTGCACGGCGACACCGACCGGACCCCGTTCGGCCTGGGAACCTACGGGTCCCGCTCTACGCCCGTCTCCGGGGCGGCGGCCGCCATGGCCGCCCGCAAGGTCCGCGAGCGGGCCCGGATCGTCGCCGCGGCCATGCTCGAGGCGTCACCGGCCGACCTGGAGTGGGCGGACGGCAAGTGGCGGGTCCGCGGCGACCCGGACAAGGCCAAGGGCATCGCCGAGATCGCCATGGCCGCCCACTCGAGCCTGGAGCTGCCCGCCGGGGTGGAGGGCCACCTGGACGCCGAGGTCGTCTACAACCCGCCGAACCTCACGTTCCCGTTCGGCGCGTACATCTGCGTCACCGACGTGGACGCGGGCACGGGCCAGGTATCGGTCCGCCGGTTCATCGCCGTGGACGACTGCGGGGTGCAGATCAACCCGATGATCGTCGAGGGGCAGGTGCATCGCGGTCTGGCGGACGGGGTCGGCATGGCCCTGATGCAGGTCATCGCGTTCGACGCGGACGGCAACTGCCTCTGCGGCTCGTTCATGGACTACCTGCTGCCGACGTCGGTGGAGTGCCCGTCCTGGGAGCTGGGCGAGACCGTCACCCCCTCGCCGCACCACCCGATCGGCGCCAAGGGAATCGGCGAGTCCGCCACGGTCGGCTCCCCGCCGGCCATCGTGAACTCGGTGATGGACGCGCTGGCGCCGTTCGGTGTCCGGCACGCGGACATGCCGCTCACCCCGGCAAACGTGTGGTCGGCCATCCAGGGCCGCCGGCTGCGGACCGATTTGGCCGTCACATGAGCCCGGCGGGGTACTGCGGCGGGCACGCAGCGCCGTTTGGCATGAATCAAGGGCGTTTGGGATTAATCAAGAAGGCAGCCTGCAGCAACCAAGGAAGGCGGCTTGGCAGCACCAAAGAAGGCGGCGACCAGTATGAATCAAGCACGCGGCCGCGTGCAGCATGATAGGCACATGCGGATATGTCAGCTGGTGCGCCACGGATGAGTGATCTCGCGGAACAGATTCCGGACGTGGCGGCGCTGCTGGGCGCGCTCGACGGCACCGGGTACCTGGCGGACGAAGCGCTCGGGACGGCGCTCTTCCTCGCCTCGCGGATGGGGCAGCCCATCCTGCTGGAAGGCGAGCCCGGAGTGGGCAAGACCGAGGCGGGCAAGGCGCTGTCCGACGCGCTGGGCACGCCGCTGCTGCGGCTCCAGTGCTACGAGGGCCTGACCTCATCGGAGGCGCTCTACGAGTGGAACTACCCGCGCCAGCTGCTGGCGATCCGGCTGGCGGAGGCGCGGGGCGAGACGCTGCGGGACGCCGACCTGTTCAGCGAGGAATACCTGCTCGCCCGGCCGCTGCTGGCCGCGCTTGACCATCCCGGCCCGCTCCCGGCGGTGCTGCTGATCGACGAGGTGGACCGGGGCGACGACGAGTTCGAGGCCTTCCTGTTCGAGATGCTGGCGGAGGCTGCGGTGACCATCCCGGAACTGGGGACCCGCCGCGCGCAGTTCCCCCCGGTGGTGGTGCTGACCTCGAACCGGACCCGGGATCTGCACGACGCGCTGAAACGGCGCTGCCTGTACCACTGGATCGACTATCCGGACGAGCAGCGGGTGGCGGCCATCATCCGGCGGCGGGTGCCCGCCTCCGGCGAGATCCTCGCCGGGCAGGTGGCCCGCGGGGTGGCGCGGCTGCGCGACCTGGACCTCGCCAAGCCGCCCGGGGTGGCCGAGGCCATCAGCTGGGCCCAGGCCCTGCAGGTGCTGGGCACCGACGGCCTGGACGGCGCGTCGGCGGAACGGACCGCGGGGGCGGTGCTGAAGTACTCCGAGGACCTGCAGACGGCCCGCGCAGCCGGTTTCGGCGGGCTGGCTGACGGTGATGAGTGACGATCTGGCCCTGACCGCGGCCCAGTTCGGCGCGGCGCTGCGCGCGGCCGGGGTGCCGGCCGATCCCGGCCGGTGTGAGCGGTTCGCACGCGCGGTCACGGTGGCCCGCCCGGCCACCGGGCGTGGCCTCTATCTGTGCGCCCTCGCCACCCTGGTCTCCAGCCAGGCGCACATCGAGGCGCTGGACCGGGTGTTCGGCGCGATGTTCGGCAGCGTGGGTGACCAGGCGCCCCCGCCGGGCCAGCAGGGCCGTGACATCCCGGACACGCCCGTCCGGTCCCCGTCGTCGCCGGCCGACATTCTGGCCCAAGCGGCTCAGGCCGCCCGCACGCACGTGGTCCAGGAGCACCCGCCGGAGCCGCAGGCCGCCGATGAGCTGGCCGAAGGTGAGGGCGAGGATGGGACGCCCGGTCCGGACGACGAAACCCCGGTCCCCCGTGCTGTTTTCGCCAGCGCGACGGAACGGCTCGCGGGCAAGGACTTCGCCGAACTCACGCCCGCCGAGTTGCTGATGCTGTCCGGGCTCATGCGCAAGCTCACCCTCGCGGTGCCGCTGCGCCGGTCCCGCCGCCCCCAGCCCACCGCGCACGGCGGGCGCACCGACCTGCGGGCGACGTTGCGCCACGCCCGGCGCACGGGCGGCCACCCGATCAGGCTGGCCCGGCGGGCGCCGTTGCTGGAGCCACGCCGGCTGGTGGTGCTTTGTGACATCTCCGGGTCGATGGAGCCATACGCGCGGGCCATGCTGCAGTTGCTGTACTGCGCGGCGGGCGGGGCCGAGGCCGAGGTCTTCACGTTCGCGACCCGGCTCACCCGGCTGACCGGCACCCTGACCCACGCCCGGCCCGCCCTCGCGCTCCAGCAGGCCGGGCAGGCGGCACCCGACTGGCTGGGCGGAACCAAGATCGGGGAGTCGGTCAAGGAGTTCAACAACAGCTACGGGCGGCGGGGTATGGCCCGCGGTGCGGTGGTCGTCATCATCTCCGACGGCTGGGACACCGGTGACCCGGAGATCCTGGGCCGTGAGATGGAGCGCCTGTCACGGGTGGCGCACAGGATCGTGTGGGTGAATCCCCGCACGCAGAATCCCGAGTACCGCCCGCTGGCCGGCGGGATGGCGGCGGCCTGGCCGTACTGCGACGCGGTGGTGAGCGCGCACACCCTGCACGCCCTCGATGACCTCACGGCCGCTCTGGCCCACCCGGGCCCGCGCCGCGCCCCCGCCCTCGACCGAATGCGCGCCGGACCTGCCGCGCAGCCGGGGCCGGAGGCGCAGCCCTGAGCCGGAGGCTCCGCCCTGAGCGGTAGGCGCCGCCGGGGTCGCAGGGGC
>DAITAE010000182.1:0-2777 GCA_036824445.1 Streptosporangiaceae bacterium
GGGCCACCGGGTGGCGTCCCGCCCAGCCGCTCAACGGCCAGCGCTGCCTGACCAGAGCCGCGTTCGAGGCCGCCCGCCCGCTCGCACCCGGGTTCGGCGTGGAGACGGCCCTCACCATCGACCTGCTCCGCCGGGGCATGCGGGTGCGGGAAGTGGAAGTCCCGCTGGCCCACCGCGCCACCGGTACCGACTGGCGGGCACAGCTTCACCGTGCCCGGCAGTTCGCCGACGTCGCCCGCGCGCTGGCGGTCCGCCAGGCGGGAGCGCGCAGGCCCCGGACCCGGGAGCCAGAGCCAAGCCGCGGATGAGCCACGACGCCGGAGCCACCGCGCCCCAGGAACGCGTGGCGCACCTGGGTGCCGCACCGGGTGGCCGGAAGCGCACGGCCGGGAGCGCCGGGAGCCCCGCCGGGCGGGCGGGCCTTGCCATCACCGCTCTGTCGATCGTCGCGACCGTCGCGGTCGGGCTGGCAGGCCCGTCGGCGATGGAGCCGGCCCTGCCGGGCCGGCCAGGCCAGCCGCCGTGGGCGCTCGGCCTGCACCTGTCGCCCTATGCCGCGGTCGGCCTGGCCGCCGCGGCGCTGGTGGCGGGCACGGCCGGCCTGGGCCTGTGCCTGCACGCCATCCGCCGCGGCTGGACCACGTCCCCCCGGTTGATCCTGGCGGCGGGCCTGGTAGCGGCCGCGGTCATCACTCTGGT
The DNA here is from genome assembly GCA_036824445.1 of Streptosporangiaceae bacterium. Taxonomy (GTDB): domain Bacteria; phylum Actinomycetota; class Actinomycetes; order Streptosporangiales; family Streptosporangiaceae; genus UBA9676. The sequence goes on from DAITAE010000182.1 coordinate 700, forward strand.
GCCGCCGTTCGGCTCCTCGGATCATCTGTCCTACGCCGCCTATGGGCGGATGGTGATCACCGGGCATGACCCCTACCTCACTACTCCCGCCATGCTCGCCCGGCTTGGCGATCCCGTGGCCGGGGCGGTGCAGGACTGGCGGCACAGTCCTTCCGTCTACGGCGGCCTCGCGAGCGGGGGCCAGGCGCTGGCCTCGTGGATCGGCGGGGACTCCACCCGGCTCACGGTCTTCGTGTTGTCCCTGCTCGGGCTGGCCGCGTTCGCCGGGACCGGCCTGCTGCTGCACACGCTCGCCCGCGGCAGCCGGGAGCGCCAGCTGCGCGCCGGGTTGCTGTGGACGCTGAACCCCCTGCTGCTGCAGGTGCTGGTGGCCGGAGCGCACGTCGACAGCCAGGCGATCGTCTTCGGGGTCGCCGCGATCGCGATCTTCTCGCTCGGCATGCCGAACGCCCCGCCCGCCCGGCACCCGCTCCGTCGGCTGGGGGTGGCAGCGGCGGCAGGCGCGGTGGCCGGGCTGGCGTTCTCGGTCAAGCTGTCGTTCGCCCTGGTCGTGGCCGGGCTGGTGGTGGCCGCGCTGCTGGCCTGGTGGCCGCGTCCGGCGCCGGGCGGTTCGGCACCGGGCCGGCGCCCGACGCCGGGGGCGTGGGGGGCGTGGCGGCCGCTGCTCCTCGCGGTGGGCGGGGTGGCCGCCGGGTTCGCCGTGACGGCGGCGGTGGCCTTCGTGCCCTGGGGGCTGGGGTCGGCGGCGCCGGCGCTGCGGGCCGGGAAGCTCGTCTCGATCGGCTCACCGTGGCGGGCTGTCCGGTCGGCCTTGCACCTGTGGCTGGGCATCGGCGAGGGGAACGCGGGCAACCTTGTCCGGGCGGGCGCCATCGTGGTTGCGGTCCTGCTCCTCGTGCTGTTCACGCGCCCGCTGCTCAGTCTGGCTGGCCTGGCTGGCCCGCCCGGCCGGCGCGGGCCGGGTGACCTGCGCGGGCAGACCCCCGCAGCCGCGGGACCGGCCGCCGGGTGCGACCTGACGACGCTGACCGCCGCGAGCGTTTTCGTGTTCGGGTTCGCCTGGCTGATCGCCTGGCCGTACGTGCTGCCCTGGTACGACGGGCTCGCGTGGGCGCTTCTCGCACTGCTGCCGTGGACATCCCTCCCGTGGGCCGCGCTCGACTGGCTGGTGCTGGCGCGCACGGCGGCACTGGCGTTCGGCTACCTGCCGGCCCGGGGGATCGCGCTGCCCTCCGGCCTGGGCTGGCTCCAGTCCGTGGTCAGGACCGCGGTGACGCCGGTCGCCCTGCTCGTCGTCACCGTCATCCTGGTGCTGCTGCTGTGGCCGTACCGGCCCCGCTGGCCGCAGCGGCGGCCCGCCCGCCGCACCGGGCCTGAGCTGTCGCGGCGCTGAGCCGCGATGCAGAGCCGATGTGTGCGGTCGGGAACCGCCCGGCCCCATGCCCAACTGGGCGGAAGGGCCCCATGGAACCGGGCGGCCCCGTTCTAGAACGAGCGTGGCGGCGCCGGCGTTACAGTCCGCTCCTCGGCGCCGCCGTTCACCGTGCCGTCTGCTGGTCCGGGCCGGGGCCGCCACAGGCCCGAGACGGTCCCGGCCACTCGCCGTCGGCTGGCAAGATGAGGGCCATGCCAGTCCGTTATGCATATCTGGGGCCCGAGGGGACCTTTACCGAAGCCGCGCTGGCGGAGTTCGAACCGTCGGCGCTGGATGGGGCGATGCCGTGTGCGAGCATCCCGGCCACGCTGGACGCCGTGCGCGGCGGGGCGGCGGAGCGCGCCATCGTGCCGATCGAGAATTCGGTAGAGGGGGCGGTCGCCGCCACCCTGGATGAGCTCTCCGCTGGCCCGGATCTGGCCATCCAGGCGGAACTCCTGCTGCCGGTGACGTTCGCCCTGCTGGTCAGGGAAGGCACGGGGCTGGCGGACATCAAGACGGTGGGCGGCCATCCGCAGGCGCAGCCGCAGTGCCGGCACTGGCTCGCCCAGCACCTGCCCGACGCGGAGTGGCGGCCCACGTCGTCGAACGCCGAGGCCGCGCGCCAGGCCGCCGACGGGCAGATCGACGCCGCGCTGGCCGG
>DAITAE010000182.1:2877-8273 GCA_036824445.1 Streptosporangiaceae bacterium
GGATCGAGTCCCGGCCGACCGGGGACGGGCTGGGCAAGTACTGCTTCTCCATCGACTGCGAGGGCCATCTCGACGACGCGAGGGTCGGCGAGGCGCTGATGGGCCTGCGCCGCGTCTGTGCCGACGTCAGGTTCCTCGGCAGTTACCCACGCCGTGACGGCGCGCGCACCCAGGTCCGCCCCGGAACGTCCGACGCTGAGTTCGCCCAGGCAGCGGCCTGGCTCGGGCGCCTGCGCTACGGGCGCGTCTAGCCCGGCCGAGGCTGGATCACGCCAGCCGCGCCCCCCGGAGGGCGTCGGCCCGCTACAGGTACGGCCCCGAGGTCCGGGGTGGTGGCTGCGCCGCTTCCTCGGGTCCTCCAGGTCCGGGCATCACCCCGGGCGGCAGGGCGCGGCGCATCTGCTCAAGTTGCGCCCGTGCGGCCATCTGCTGCGCGAACAGCGTGGTCTGGATGCCGTGGAACAGGCCCTCCAGCCAGCCGACGAGCTGGGCCTGCGCGATCCGCAGCTCGGCCTCGCTGGGCGTGTCGCCCTCGGCGAAGGGAAGGGAGAGCCGTTCGAGCTCGTCGACCAGCTCGGGGGCCAGGCCGTCCTCGAGCTCCTTGATGGAGCTCCGGTGGATCTCGGCCAGCCTCGCCCGGCTCTTCTCGTCTAGCGGAGCGGCCTTCACCTCATCCAGAAGCTGGCGGATCATGCTGCCGATCCTCATCACCTTGGCTGGCTGCTCGACCATCTCGACCACCGGCCGCTCGCCGCCATGGTCACCCTCGCTGCCCTGCACAGCCATGCCATCCGGGCCCACGACGACGACTTTGCCGTCCGGCTCGGCTCCCTGGTTCATCTGGTCGCTCATAGTCCTAGTCTGTCCCCCTCCAGATAGTGAGCGCACCGGGGGTGGGGCGGCGCGGGGCCGGTGATCGCGAAGGCGCGCACCGGCTGCTGCTGGCCTGGGGCAGCGGCTGCAAAGCGTGATGGGGGTTTGGCCAGGCGTGTCCGTGGCCTACCCTCAAGATGAGAGACGTTCGTCCGGCCCCACGGGGCACATCCTTCTCCTACCGATCAGAGCTGAGGGGAACGGCCTTGGCTGACCATGAGCAGGACCACACACCGGTGAACGGGCCTGCGGGGACTGAGTCGCGCAACGGGGAGGACGAGGGCACGTTCCGGTGGCCGTCGACCAGGCTGCCCAGGCTGTTCGGCCAGCAGTCGGCTGATGAGGAGGAGCCGCGGGATACCGGCACCGACAGCGCACCTCCCGCCGAGTCGCCCGAGGACTGGCAGCACGCTTTAAGAGCAGCCCCGCCCCCCGCGCCGGACGCCGCTCTGGACCGCCAGCGGGCCCCGTTCAGCCCGGTCACGTACGGCCACCTTCTCAGGTCCCGTCCGGCGCCCGATGCTGGCGAGGAAAGCGGGGATGAGCAGCCGCCGTGGCCGCCTGCGCCGCCGCCCGGGCACGACTCGGTGCCGCCGCCCGGGCAAGACTCGGTGCCGCCGCCCCGGCAGGAGTCGGCGCCGGGGCAGGTGCCGCTGCCCGTACGGGAGCCGGCACAAGCAGCGCAGCCGACGGGGGCAGCCCAGCCGGCGGGGGCAGCCGAGCCGACGGAGGCAGCCCGGCCCGCGGCGGCGCAGCCGGCAAGGGCGGCCCAGCGGGCGGGAGCAGCAGCCCAGCCAACGTGGCCCGCCCAGGCCACAGAGATAGCCGAACCAGTGGAGGCGCAGAGTCATATGGCGGGCCCCGCGCCGTCGCAGGCGCAGAACCAGATGGCCGACCCTGCGCCGGCGGAGGCGCAGAACCAGGTGGCCGATCCGGCGCCGGCGGAGACGCAGAACCAGATGGCTGGCCCGGCGCCGGCGGAGGCACAGGACCAGATGGCCGACTTTGCGCCGGCGGAGGCACAGGATCAGATGGCGGGCCCCGCGCCTGCGCAGGCATGGAACCAGATGGCGGACCCCGCGCCGGCAGAGGCGCATGATCTGGCGGAGGGGGCCAGCCCCGCGGAGGCGCACAGCCTGGCAGAGGCGGCCAGTCCGGCGGAGGTGTACGGCCCGGCCGCTGCCTACGAGCATGAGGAATACGACCCGCCGGACGACTACCCGATGGCCGAGTACGACGTCGGCGCCACGGGCCCGGCCCCGGGTCCAGCGCTAGCGCAGCACGAGGCACCGCCGCAGTGGCAGCAGACGGAGACGGCAGAAAGTCTCACCGCCGACATGCTCCTGCCGGGCCGGCATACCGTGCCCCCCTCGGGCTGGCGCCGGGCGATCTACCGGGCCACGGGCGGTGCGGTGCGCCCGCCGCTGTCCACGGCGGAGACGCGCCGCCGTGAACTAGCCGCCCGGGCGTGCACCCCCGTCTCGGGCGGCCACCACCGGGTGGCGGTGCTGAGCCTGAAAGGCGGGGTCGGCAAGACCACCACGGTCATGGGACTGGGCTCTACCCTGGCCTCGCTGCGCGGCGACCGGGTCATCGCGGTGGACGCCAACCCTGACAGGGGAACCCTGTCGGACAAGCTGCGTCTGGAGACCCCGGCGACCATCCGCGATCTGCTTAACGAGCGCGCGCACATCCAGCGGTACGCGGACGTGCGCTCGTTCACCACCCAGGCGCCGAGCAGGCTCGAAGTGCTCGCATCGGACCGTGACCCGACCGTCTCTGTTGCGTTCAGCGACCAGGACTACGAGGACGTCACACAGGTACTGGAGCACTACTACTCGATCTGCATCACCGACTGCGGGACCGGCCTGCTCCACTCGGCGATGGCCGGAGTGCTGCGCCTTGCGGACCAGATCGTCCTTGTCAGCTCCCCATCGGTGGATGGCGCCCGCAGCGCCAGCGCGACCCTCGACTGGCTGCAGGCGCACGGGTACGGGGACCTGGTCAGCGACGCTGTCGTCGTGCTGTCCGTGATCCGTCCGCGCAGCAAGAGCACGATCGACCTCGGGCGGCTGGAACAGCATTTCGCGGCCCGCAGCCGGGCGGTGATCCGGATTCCGCACGACGCTCACCTGGAGGAGGGCGCCGAGGTGGAACTGGACCAGCTGAGCAAGGCAACGGCCGAGGCCTACCTCGCCCTGGCGGCGGAGGTCGGCGACGGGTTCAGCTGGCCGCGCCGCATAGCCGATTTCTGAACCGTGCGGAGCGGGGCCTCGGCGTCGTGATCATGACATTGGTGGTGCTCCAGCACGCCCAGACTCATGATCATGCTGCGGGCCCGGGGTAGCCGAGTATGATCATGATCACGAACAGCCGGAGTGTTGCGGGACTTATCGGGGCCGCGCTTGCGCTCAGTGCCGCCGGGTGAAGGCGACGTTGATGATCCCGATGATGATCCAGACGAAGACGACGACACCCCCGCTGCCGCCGGAATTGAACACGGCCGCGGTCGCCAGGACGCCCATCAGCATCGACCCGAGCCCGAAGGCGATCGCCGGCCATGCGGAGTGGGCTGCGGGGCTCACCTGGCCGCCGGGATCACGCCGTGCGGGCCCTTCGCCGCGCTGCGCAAACCGGGCGTCCACCCGCTTGTCAATCTCCGCGCCGATCCGCTCGACCAGGCCCTCCGCCACGGCGTCGTCGTAGTGGGGCCCAAGCTCACGGTGCGCGGCGCCCGCAGCCGCAATCTCCTCGCGCGTGTGCTGGTCCACGCAGACACGATACATCGCGATCACGGCGACTGGCCATACATGGCCGAATAACGGTCGGCCTGCGACGGCGGCGCCAGGCAGCGGAGCGGTCCGTGGGCGCGGGGCAGCGGCGCGGTCCGTGGGCGCCAGGCAGCGGCGCGGTCAGCGGGCCCCAGGCAGCGGCGCGGCCAGCGGGGCCCCAGGCAGCGGCGTGGTCAGGGAGCGCTGGCCACGGTTCAGGCGGGCTGAGTCTCCTTGCGATGGCGGTAGAACTCGAGCGGCTCGGGCGGCAGCGGGGTGTTCCCGAGAATCAGGTCTGCCGCCTTCTCGGCCATCATCATCACCGGCGCGTAGATGTTGCCGTTGGTGATGTAAGGCATCGCGGAGGCGTCCACGACCCGCAAACCCTGCAGGCCGTGCACCCTCATGCTCGCCGGGTCGACGACCGACCCGGCGCCGGTGCCCATCTTGCAGGTGCACGACGGATGCAGTGCGGTCTCCGCATCCTTGGCCACCCAGTCAAGGATCTGCTGGTCGGTTTCGACACCCGGCCCGGGTGACAACTCGCCGTCGTTGTAGGGCCCAAACGCCGGCTGGTTCAGGATGCTCCTGGCGACGTGGATCGCCTCGACCCATTCCTGGCGGTCCTGGGCAGTGGACAGGTAGTTGAACCTCAGCGCCGGGTGCACCTGCGGGTCCGCGGACTTGATCTTGATCGAGCCCCGCGCGTCGGAGTACATCGGGCCGATGTGGACCTGGTAGCCGTGGCCGCCCGCCGGGACCGAGCCGTCGTAGCGGATCGCGATCGGCAGAAAGTGGAACATCAGGTTGGGGTATGCCACGTCATCGTTGCTCCGCGCGAAACCGCCGCCCTCGAAGTGGTTGGTGGCGCCCGGGCCCTGTCGCCAGAAGAGCCAGTTGGCACCTATCCACGGGCGGGCGCGCAATTTCAGCGCCGGCTGGACCGAGACCGGCAGCTTGCAGCCGTACTGGATGTACACCTCGAGGTGATCCTGCAGGTTCTCGCCCACACCAGGCAGGTCCGCCACCGTGCCGATCCCGAAGCCCTTGAGCTCGTCCGGGTTGCCGACCCCGGAGAGCTGGAGCAGCTGCGGTGTGTTGATCGCGCCGCCGCACAAGATCACTTCGTCGCCGAGCGCCCTCCTGGCGCTCCCGGTGGCGGTGCGGTACTCGACGCCGACCGCGCGTCTGCCGTCGAACAGGATCCTGGTCACGAACGCCCGGCACTCCACATGAAGGTTCGGCCGGCCCAAGACGGGATGCAAGTACGCGCGAGAGGCGCTGAGCCGCCTGCCACGGTGGACGTTGCGGTCGAACGGCGCGAAGCCTTCCTGCCGGTAGCCGTTGACGTCGTCGGTCAGCGAGTATCCGGCCTGCTGCACCGCCTCGAAGAAGGCCCGGAACAGCGGGCTCGTCGCGGGCCCGCGCTCGAGGACAAGCGGCCCCTCGTAGCCGCGCCATTTGCCGCCTCCGGCGAGGCAGGTCTCCATCTTCTTGAAGTACGGCAGGCAATGCGCGTAATCCCACGCGTCCATCCCAGAGTCAGCCGCCCAGCGCTGGTAATCCAGCGGGTTGCCACGCTGGAAGATCATCCCGTTGATGCTGCTGGAGCCGCCAAGCACCTTTCCCCGGGCGTGGTAGACCTTGCGCCCGTTCATGAACGGCTCCGGCTCCGACTCGTACTTCCAGTCGTAGAACCTGCTCCCGATGGGATAGGTCAGGGCGGCGGGCATGTGGATGAAGACGTCGAAC
>DAITAE010000183.1:0-8248 GCA_036824445.1 Streptosporangiaceae bacterium
TGCTCATAGAGCTGTATCTGGCCCCGGTGCGGGCCGGTCGGGGCGAACCGAATACCTGCATCAGCGCCCGGATCAGCAGCGGGTTCTCCCTGACGCCGTGAACCTCGCCCAGCAGCAGCAAGCCAGACTCATCCAGTGACCGCTGCGCCGCTGTTACAGCCGAGGGCTCGGCCTTCAGTTCCAGGTCCGTCACCACGAATTCGGCTGCCGCCTGAAGAAAAGCCTCCATCGAATCAACGCACGGCACCCTTTCAGCATGGCATCGGCTCACCGATCCAGCCCACCACCCGCGCACTCGCATGCCGCCATGAGCGTGTTGTCTGCCGGATGCGGGAACCCTCACATCTCCCGGGGGAGCGGAATCGAAGCGGCACGTCGCCTGCCGGGATGGGTGGGTCTGGTTCGGCATGCCGGCGGCCGCCGCCCCGAGCGATGGCCACCGGGGCGGCGGCTGGCGGCGGCTCAGCCCTGCTGCGCCAGCCCGACCACGTGGCCCTGCGGATCGGCGATCAGCGCGAAGCTCACCCCCGGCGCCTGCCGCGGTTCTTGCACCACCGTGCCGCCGAGCTTGGTGGCCTGCTCGACGACGCGGTTGATGTCATCGACGCCGACGAAGAAGGTGACCAGGTCGGCGCCGCCCTGCAGTGGGCTGATTGCGGTGTACAGCGCATCGGGCGCTCCGGTATCGACGAAGGTGTAGCCCGGCACCGCGCCCTCGGCCGGGTAGGTCCAGCCGAGCAGGTCGCCGAAGAACTTGCGGGTCGCGTCCGGGTCTGTCGAGCGGATCTCCGCGTGCACGACGGGGTGTGCCATGATGCCTCCCTTGGGGTAGCGGCGCCGGCCCCCCAGCGCCCCAGCACTTACCCGACGAACCAGGGTGCCCCGGATCGACACGACACCCCAGACGAGAACCAGAAACCCTTGACCGGCAGCGACGCTCGCTGGCCGCATGGCGCGGTGGGTGTCCGCCCGCGGTCAGCGCGCCGGACGGTTGCGGGATGATTCTGTTCGATAGGCGCGTTGATAATAGAGGACGCGACATATCGTGTCGTTTGGGTAGGCCTGGGCACTTGGGTAGGCCTGGGCACTTGACGGGCTCCGGGCCTTGAGAGGTGAGCGATGACCAGCTGGTACGCGGAGCGGACGCCGGACAGGTCGGCCAAGGTCATGGTCGCCGTGACGCTGCTCGCGCTGCTGCTGGTGGCGGCCGTGCCGGTGTCCCTGCTGGCCGCAGTGGTCATGATGATGCTGGGTTACGTCGCCGGCGGCCTCGCGCTGTTCGGCGGGTCGGTCCTCGCCGCCGCCCTAGCTGTCGCGCTCGCGGGCATGAGCGGGATGCGGCACCTGCGCAAGCTGCTCTCCGGGGGCAGCTTCCGCGTCGTGCGGCTGGATGGCAGCCAGTACACCGACGTCGCAGAGCCAGCGGGCAGCGACTACACCAACCTCGTGCAGCTGGACCGCAGCCAGTACACCGAGGTTCGCTGACCTGGCCCTCCCCGTATTGCATGCGCCGGGGGCATGATGGCTGGCTGGGCGTCTAGGATCGCAGCGTGATCACCGGGATGCATGCGATCGTGTTCTCCTCGCAAACCGACAAGGTCCGTGCGTTCTTCGCGGACGTGCTTGGCCTGCCGTCGGTAGACGCAGGCGGAGGCTGGCTTATCTTCGCCTTGCCGCCGGCCGAGCTTGCTGTTCATCCAGCCAATGGCGAAAGCCATCACGAGCTTTACCTGATGTGCGACGACATCCACGTCACCCTCGCTGAGCTGAGGGGCAAAGGAGCCGAGGTGGCGCGGGAGGTCTCCGATCAGGGCTGGGGCTTGCTCGCCGCAATCCGGCTGCCGGATGGCTCAGAATTCCCCATCTATCAGCCCCGGCACCCATCTCCCCTTCAACCCTGACCGGACGCACTCATCTGCCGCTCGAGAGCGTGATGTAGCGCGTACCTGGAGGAAGGCTCCGTCGACTCAACGTGTCGGTAGACGGACTGCCTTGCGGTTCCTACTTTGCTTCTGGCTTAGGTACCGTGCGGTGCTCCTTGCTGGGCGCTGGCGGCGGCTTGTGGGGAGCGGGACGGGGGTGGCGCGCTGCGCAACTGGTCGGCGAGGTGGGAGGCGATTTCACTGGCGCGGGGGTCTGGCCACCATCCGGAGTGCCGGTGAACTGGTGGCGGTGTGGGCTCGGCGTCTGGTGCGAGGACCACTGGGTCCCAGCACAGCTGATCGAAGTGCTTCGCCAGGTACTCCTGGCGCTGCGCCAGGTACTCCTGGGTCCGCAGCGGTGCGGGCGGGGAGAATATCCACGATCCGATGTAGTCGCTGCGGCGGACGGCGTTACGCCAGTATTCATGACCGTCGCGGGTGAGGAGGTTGCGGAGTTCTTCCAGATGCTGCCTGCCGAAATAGCGGGGGAAGGCCCGGCCGTAGAGCCGCCGGGCCGGGCAGGCCAGTGTCAGCAGGGCGAAGTCTGGCCTTTTCAGCACGTCCGGTGGCAGTTGCGCGGCGACCGCGGGAGCGATGATCGAGCCTTGGCTGTAACCGGTCAGCAGGACCGGGCCGCACGGCACCGTAAGCCGGTACCGGTCAGCCAGCTCCCGCTGGCCGGGCTGGGCCTGGCCGGATCCGTTCGGGCCCATAAGCAGCAGGACCCGGTCGACGACTTCGGGTATCGCGCGCTCGGCGTAGCACGGCGGGGCGAACGGGTGCACGGCCCGCGGCCAGAACGTCGCCACGTCCCACAGCGCGCCGATGGTCTTGCGCTTTGAGGGATTGGAGTAGGCGCCGCGCAGCAGGCCGACCAGCAACCCGGCGATCGCCACCGTGACGAGGCTGACAATAGAGGCGATCTGATGCAGGAAGCCCACGGTGATGTGCAGCCGGTTCGCCTGGACGGCCGCGCCGAGCGCCGTGCCCTCCACTAGGAGCAAAACGAGCAGGCCGCCACCCACCAGCCATGCCACGGCGCGGGCGGCGTCGTCGGCCAGCAGCCCGACCGCCCAGGCCTTCGCCACCTTCTTGCTGTTCTTGGGGGCGGCAATGGCATCGCTGCCGTAATCTCCGCTCACCCGTGGACCGTCCGCAAGGGCGGCACCTGCGGATCCGTTGAAGAGCTTCCAGTTCCTGCGGTACCTGAAAAACAGGACCAGGCCCGCTATCACGGCGCCGGCCAGCACGCCGAGTGCGGCCCCCCCGAATGCATAGACCGGCCACGGCACGTACAGCGCGTTGTGGGGTGCGGCGGGCAGCAGGAGCCTGCCCGGTACCGCCGTGCCCAGCAGGCCGGCTATCCCGAGGTTGAGAGCAGCGGTCAGCAGCCCGCCGAGCAGGAAGGCCAGCAGCGCCACCAGCGTGGCCAGGTGTCCGCCCAGGTAAGGCGCGAATCCCTCGCCCGGAGCCGGTGCGCGGCGCGCGAGCACAGCGACGACCACTCCGAAGACCAGGAACAGCGCCAGCTGGGCGATGAGCAGCCACAGCAGGAAACCGCTTATGCCGGGAAACATCCCGCGCTGCGGATCAGTGGTCTTGTCGGTCCAGCCGCTGACCGCCGCGCTGCCCACGATGGCCACCACTCCTGCGCCGAGCAGCACCCACCACCACCAGCTGAGCCGCGCGTGCTCATGCGGGTTGCCGACGATCGTGACGTTGTGCCGGTCGGACAGGGGCAAAGCGATGACGACCGCGGCGATGGCCAGGACCACCGCCGAGAAGACCAGCACCGTCTGATGCGCCCACGCCGGGTCGCCGGTTGGGCGGGCTACCAGCAGCGCGGCAGCGGCCAGCGCCGCCGCCGCGTGGATGACACGCTGACGGCTCACCAGCAGCGCGCCCTTCCAGAACCCCGGCTCGGTCAGCGGCCAGCGGCTCCGCCTGTCACGAATTCCGCTGCTTCTCCGCGCCTCGTACCGGTTCGCCGTCACCACGCTGATCACCCACAGCAGGGCCACCACGGCACCGACCGACAGCAAGGCGATGGCCACCCGCCAGCCCGGGGGGAGATGGGCGTACCAGCCCATCCACTGGGGCAGCACGCCGGGATGGCCGGCGGCCTGCCAGGCAACCGTGCTCACCGTTACCGTCGCCGCCGCGGTGACGAACTGAAGGGTCGCCGCCAGCGCCAGCAACCGCAGCACCCCACGCGCCAGCTGATAACGCCAGCCCGGCTTCAGCTCCGATTCCAGCTCCGGCAGCTCCGGCTCCTTCTCCGGCTCCGCGGGCAGCATGAAGTGGGCCAGGTTGTAGATCATAAACGGCGCCAGCACCAGCCACGATGCCGACGCCAGCGGCTTCTGGGTCAGCCCGCCCCACGAATACGCCTCCAGCTTCCAGCCAACGCTGGGCCGCCCCCCACCGTCCGGATTCCACCGCCGGTAAAAGCCGGTAATGGTATCGCCCGCCACCTGCAGTGCCGTGGGATGCTCCAGCATCGTCGGGCCGTTTGATCCCGAGACCCCATGAATGCGCAGTTCGGTGACGCGCCCGGCATTCAGCTCGGTGTCGAATAGGGCTCCCGCACGCGCCGCCAGGGCCGGGCTCGTCTGATCGGCCGGTGAAAAGGCCCAGGCCGCGGTGTCCAGCCCAAGCACCACGCCATCGCCGGCAGCATCCTCAGCCATCGTCCCCCCACTCCCGCGCATAGATGCCCATGGTTAAACGCCGCCTTGCGCCACCAGATCGCAGCTAGAGAGCAGTGTCGGAGAATCAGCGCCATCCGTCAATATGCGTTGTGCCTCACACCCGCCCAGGGTGTCGAGAGATAGGCCAGCACTTGAACCCGTCGGAGTCACAGCTGAGGAGAACTATGCGAGAATCGCAGATCAACGAAGGGCCTGGAAATATGGACGTCGAGAAGGGTAATAGGCACAAATAGACCCTGCGCTGCTACCCGACCTGGGCGAAGAGCACGGCCACCGGGTGCTGCGACGTGCGGCAAAGGGTACCAAGATCGTCTTGATCCCGTTGCCACCCGCCGCCGGGCGGGCCATCGACCGGGCGATCGGCGCCCGCAGCAGTGAGCCGATCCTGCCTAACAGCCGTGGCGCCCGGATAGACCGCCACGCCGCGATGTGAGTGACATTGCTTTGTGCCTCAGTAGGCTGGTCGCATTGCTCGAAGGGGCGCGAGCGGACGTGAGCAGACGCCGGTTCGGAATCCGACATCATTCTCCGTTGTGAAGTCGACACGGGACAACGGGGCCGACGGGAGGGGTAGTCATGGCTACAGCCGGGCAAGTCACGAGATACGACTATCAGCTCCACGGCGGCGCGAACGGGTACCAGGGGAATCGGGCCATCATCAGGCTTTACGGCGCTGCCGGCACTCTGGCTTATGTGCACGTGGTGCCTGCGGGGAACCCGATTCCCGGCGACACAGACTCGGCGCCCTGGATGCGTATGTACGTGCCCGAGTCTCAGTTCCTCGCCGTGATCGACATGCTGCGCAATGAGCGTCCGATTTCGGTGTACTACGCCGCGGGCAGTGGCTTCTTGCACACCGGCAGCGAACCCATCGGCGAGGGGGAATGACCCCAGGTGCACGAAACGCACTGACATGCCGCGGTCCGCGGGCGTCTGTTTGATGGGCGTATGCGAGGTGGGGCGCGGCCCCACCGTTTTGGCAACGCTCGACGCGTCTAGCCTGGCGTGCATGGTCTTCGGGTGGGACGGCTCGCTCCGGGCGTTCAGTGACGCCGCGGAATGGTTCGTACGCACGGCTGCCCTCGTCGGTGACCGATGGGACCGGCCGGGCCTGGGCGAGTGGGACGTACGCGCGCTCGTCGGTCACACAAGCCGTTCCCTTGTGACGGTCGAGACCTACCTCGCTCGTCCTGCCGCGGCCGCCGAAATGGCCTCTGCCGCGGACTACTTCCGCGCGACGAGGGCGGTCGCGGCGGGTCCGGCTGTCGCGGCGCGCGGTCGCGACGCCGGAGCCGCTCTGGGCGCCGATCCTGCGGCCGCCGTGGCGGAGATCGCCGCGCGTGTGCGCGCGCTCGTCGATAGCCAGGACGGCTCCGAGCTCGTGACGACGATCGCGGGCGGCATGCGGCTCGAGGATTACCTTCCCACACGCACGTTCGAGCTGGTCGTACACACGGCGGACCTCGCCACAGCGCTCGGCGTGCCGCCCGACGTCCCCGCAACGTCCGCAGCGCAGGCACTCCACATCATCACCGACCTCGCCGTCGCGGATGGCCTCGCTGGGCCGCTCCTGCTCGCCGCCACCGGTCGGCCGGGCCTTCCGGACGGCTTCTCGGTGCTCTGACACCGCGCCGGGGGTACGGCGCCGGTAGCCGTTCACTGCTAGCTGCGTGTCAGCAGGAGGTGCCAGTATTCGTTGTCGTCAGCCTGGCCGGCGACGATGAACCCGGCCATGTCTGGCCGAGCACGCCCGCGGACTGGTCGGTGCCCAGCACCCGCCGGCTCGCCCGCGCCCGCGCCAGCCGAGCAACCAAACGAGAAGATCCTCAGCCGCATAATCGCCGGCTGTTCTCCAGAGCACGGTGCACCGGCTCGGTGATCTCGCTGTAGCCGCCGTCCGGGCTCATCACGATCCGCCCGGTCTCGCGTCCGTGCTCTGCCTCCTCCCGCTCCCGGCTGGTCAGGCCGAGGCAGATGCGCTCGGTAAAGACGTACGCGAGGAGAGGGCCGGCGAGAACGGCGACCCGGAAGAACCAGGTGACGGTGTACAGGTCCAAGTGGAACTGGTAGGCGATCTGGTCGTTGGCGGCCGCGGCCCAGAGCAGACCGTAGAAGGTGACGCCGGCCATGCCTATCGCGGTACGTTTCGCCGCGTCTCGCGGGCGGTCGGGGAGGAGATGCTCACCGTGGTCGCCGGTGAGCCTGCGTTCCACCCACGGGTAGGCCGCGAGCAAGGTGAAGAAGGCACCGGGAACGATGAGCGCGGGCACCAGCACCGCGAGGATGAGCGGATGCCCGGCCACCGTGACCTGCCAGCCCGGCGTGATCCGCAACGCACCGTCCAGGAAGCCCATGTACCAGTCGGGCACCGCTCCGGCGGTGGTCGCCCCCGGTTGGTAGGGCCCGATCAGCCAGATGGGATTGATCTGTGCCAGCGCCCCCAGGAGCGCGAGCACCCCGCAGGTAGCGAAGAACACCGCCATCGACTCGGCCGGCGAGGCGTTGCGAAGTGCTGGGGGCCGGCCGGAGAGCGCAGGCCCGCGGATGCGGGCGCCCCCGTGCCGCCGTGCCAGCCAGCGGCCGGCGGCGAACAGCCCGGCCATGGCGGCCGGCACGAGCAGTACGTGTACCCAGTACAGCCGGGGGATGATCTGGTGGCCGGGGACACTGCCGCCGAACACCCAGAGCGTCAGGTGAGTTCCGATCACGGGAATGGACTGGAGTACGCCTTGCAGCAGCGCCAGGCTTCCGCCCGACAGCATGTCATCCGGCAAGATCGAGCCGGTCCAGCCCGCGGCTATGCCGAGGATGAGGAGGGTCACCCAGACCAGCCATCTCAGCGCGCGCGGCCGGCGGAACGCACCGGTGAAAAACAGCCGCAGCAGCTGCAGGCACACCGCCGCGACGAAGATCAGCGCGGCCCAGTGGTGGATCTGCCGCATCAGCAGCCCGCCACGCACGTCGAAGGTGACGTGCAGGGTCGACTCGTACGCCTTGCTGACGGGCACCCCGCGCAACGGCACGTACGAGCCGTGATAGACGACCTGCCGCATGTCCGGGTGGTAGAACACGGCGAGATAGACGCCGGTGACGGCCAGCACGACAAAGCAATACAGCGCGATCTCCCCGAACACGGACGACCAGTGACGTGCGCGCGCGTACTGCGACCATCGCTGCGGCACGAGGCTGATCCGCCGTGACCGCGCCACCGGCCTCGCTGCTTGCTGAAAGCTCCGTTCGGGCCTGCTCCGGCGTCTTCTGATGTGCATCGATCCGATTCCTCGAAAGTTCGCCCCATAAAGGAGAGGAACCAGGCCCAGCAGATGTGACACGAGAGCCGGGAATGTGACCCAACTCATGCTCCGCATGCCGCGGCTGCAGTGTCGCCCGCGGTTACGGGCGGGCCGTCACGACCCGCAACTGGTGCAGCCCAGTCGGCCCGGGTCTAGCCGGCCTTCAAGCCGGCTGATGGAACGCAGGGCGATCCTGCTGGGTCGAAGATGATGCCGGTATGCCGGGGCTGTGGCCGGGGCGGTGTTGCTGGGTGCGTGGGTGGGTTAGGGCGAGGGTCCTGTCTGGCGTAGGGTGCGCGTGTGGGTGATCTTGTGCCGCGGC
>DAITAE010000697.1:0-2301 GCA_036824445.1 Streptosporangiaceae bacterium
CAGGCCGCCGGGCCCTCGTTCTCGTATCGCACCACGTCGGTCATGCCGACTCCTGCTCGACCCGCGCGAGCCGCGTGCCTGCGTCGACCGTCTGCCCGGCGCGTACGCTCACCTCTTTCACCTTGCCAGCGTGCGGGGCGCGGACCGTGTGCTCCATCTTCATGGCCTCGATCACCACCACCGGCGCACCAGCGGCGATGCGCTCGCCCGGTGACACCGCGACACGGATCACCGTCCCTGGCATGGGCGCGAGCAGCGACCCAGGCGCGGCCGGCGGCCGCGGCGGCGGGAACCGGTCTACCTCCGTCAGCACGCTGGCGCCCAGCGGGCCGTCCACGTAGTCGACGGCGCCGACCCGGTGCACGCTCACCCGGCGCCGGATCCCGCCGACCGTGATGTCTACCCCGTCGGGGGCCGCCCGGTGCACGGTGACCCCGGGCAGCGGCTGCCCCCCGACGGCGAGCCGGACCCCCGCGCGGCCGGCCCGGTACACCACCTCGACCTCCTGGCCAGCGCAAGCGTAGGCCGTCACCTGGCCGTCGCCCGGCACGTTGCGCCAGCCCGGCGGG
This sequence comes from Streptosporangiaceae bacterium, assembly GCA_036824445.1. Classification (GTDB taxonomy): domain Bacteria; phylum Actinomycetota; class Actinomycetes; order Streptosporangiales; family Streptosporangiaceae; genus UBA9676. Next base: position 570 of record DAITAE010000697.1, read on the forward strand.
ATGCCCGGCAGCAGGGTGGCGCCGGCCCGCCGCCGGGCCTGCCCGGCCAGCGCGGCCGCCGCGGCGTGCAGGGCGAGGGCGTCCCCGTCCGGCGGCGCGCCGAGCTTCGCCGGGTCGTGCCGTTCCAGGTAGCCGGTGTCGATGGCGCCGGCCCGGAACTCCGGTTCACGCAGCACGCCGACCAGCAGGTCCCGGTTGGTGGTGACGCCGTGCACCTGGGCCCGGGCCAGTGCCCGGGCCAGCCGGCGGCAGGCCGCCTCCCTGCTGGGGCCGTGGGCGATCACCTTGGCCAGCATCGGGTCGTAGTGTGCGGTGACCACCGTGCCTTCGGCGACGCCCGCGTCCACCCGGACGCCCGGGACGCCGCCGATCGCGAACCTGTGCACGGTGCCGGTGGCGGGCTGGAAGCCGGCGGCCGGGTCCTCGGCGTAGAGGCGGGCCTCAACCGCATGGCCGGTGACGCGCGCCGAGGCCACCTCGGCGGGCAGCGGGTGCCCCTCGGCGACGGCGAGCTGCAGGGCCACCAGGTCGAGGCCGGTGACGAGTTCGGTGACCGGGTGTTCCACCTGGAGCCGGGTGTTCATCTCCAGGAAGTAGAACGATCCGCCGCCGTCCAGCATGAACTCGACCGTGCCCGCGCCCACGTAGCCGACCGCCCGCCCGGCCGCCACCGCCGCGGCGGTGAGCTCGGCGCGCAGCCGGTCGTCGACCGCGGGCGAGGGAGCCTCCTCGATGATCTTCTGATACCGGCGCTGGATCGAGCATTCGCGCTCGAACAGGTGGGTGATGTTGCCGTGGCTGTCCGCGACGATCTGTACCTCGATGTGGCGGGGCCGGTCCAGGTACCGCTCCAGGAACACGGTCCCGTCGCCGAACGCCGACGCAGCCTCGCGCCCGGCGCCGGCGACCGCCTCGGCCAGGTCGCCGGGGCCCGCCACGATCCGCATGCCCCGGCCTCCGCCGCCGAAGGCGGCCTTGACCAGCAGGGGGTAGGCGATTCCCGCGCCCTTTCGTTTGGCATCAATGGCCCGGCCGTCGGCGTCGGGAGCCGCGGGCAGGCCGCCTGCGCCCGTCGGAACGGTCACGTGGGGCAGCACCGGGACGCCCGCCGCCGCCATCAGCTGCTTGGCCCTGATCTTGGAGCCCATCGCCTCGATCGCCTCCGGCGGCGGGCCGACGAAGATGAGGCCGGCACGCGCGCAGTCGCGGGCGAAGGCGGCGTTCTCCGCCAGGAACCCGTACCCCGGGTGCACCGCCTGCGCACCGGTGGCGTGGGCGGCAGCGATGATCGCGTCCCCGCGCAGGTACGTCGCGGCGGGGGCGGCGCCGGGCAGGGCGACCGCCTCGTCGGCGGCGGCCACGAACGGCGCACCGGCGTCGGGATCGCTGAACACCGCCACGGTCGCGACGTCCAGTTCGTGGGCGGTGCGCATGATCCGCAGCGCGATCTCGCCCCGGGCGGCGACCAGCAGCTTGCCGATGGCGGGCACGGCGGTCACATCCGGAAGACGCCGTAGCCGCGGCGTCCCTCGACCGGGCCGGAGTGCGCGGCGGACAGCGCGATGCCGAGCACGGTGCGGGTGTCGCGGGGATCGATCAGCCCGTCGTCGTACAGCCGCGCGGTCACGAAGAAGGCGTGCGACTCCCGCTCGATCTGGGTCTCGATCGCCTGCCGCCGCTGCTCGTCGGCGGCTTCGTCAAAGGGCTGGCCCGAGGCCTGCGCGGCGGCGCG
>DAITAE010000698.1:0-2300 GCA_036824445.1 Streptosporangiaceae bacterium
CTGCGGGCGCGGATCAGCCCCGCCGACCCGGTCCACGGCGGCCGGCAGGGTGCGCTGGAGCCGGTCCGGTTCCTCGGGGTCGACGGCCCCCGCTGGTTCCTGCGCGGCCTCATCAGCGGGCCGGCGGCCAGCCATGAGGCCCGGGCCAGGACCCTGGAGCAGGTGTTCGCGGCCGTCGTCGTGGTCCGTGGCGAGCACCCGGTCCCGCCCCGGGAACTGCTCGAGATCCGGCTTCCCGATGATGCGCTACAGGCACTCGGCCAGCAGCCGCCGGAACCCCAGGAGGGCCGCTGGCCGCTCGGCCCGTTCGAGCGCGGCCCGGAGATCACCGAGACCCGCTAGGAGGGCACTGAATAAAGGGGCCCTGCGATAGCGCGTCTGCCGGCAAGGTGTTCGATCATCTGGGATGATCTTTGCATGCAGGGCAGGGAGCGGGTGGACCGGCAGTTGCTGGATGCCGGGGCGCTGGTTGGGCACCTGGTGCCGGCGGGGAGCATGTTCGCGTTCCTGGCCGTGCACCGCCAGGAGTTGTTCGGTGATGAGGATTTCGCGGATCTGTTCCCGTCTGGGCGGGGCCGGCCGTCGGTCCCGGCGAGCGTGATGGCGTCGGTGATGGTTCTGCAGGTGCTGCACGATTACTCCGACGCGGAGGCGGCGGAGGCGGCGCGGTGTGATCTGCGGTGGAAGGCGGCATGCGGGTTCCCGCTGGATCATCCGGGTTTCGATCCCTCGACGCTGGTGTACTGGCGGCGCCGTCTTGCGCGCTCTGATCGCCCGCACCGGATCAGCGAGGCGGTTGCGAAGGTGATCGGGCAGACCGGGGTGCTGACGGGCCGGCGGCGCCGTGCAGTGGACTCGACGATCCTGGCGGATGCGGTGGCCACTCAGGACACCATCACCCAGCTGGTCGCCGCGATCCGCCGGGCTGGCCGGGTCGTCCCGGGGGCGGCGGGACAGATCGCGGCGGTGTGCACCGGGCACGATTACAGCTCTCCCGGTAAGCCGCAGATTGACTGGGATGACCCGCAGGCGAAGGACGCGCTGGTCTCAGCCCTGGTGAACGACGCGAATGCGCTGCTCGCCGTGCTGGGAGACCGTGAGCTGGATGAGCAGGCGTCCTCCGCGGTGGGGTTGCTGGCGCTGGCCGCCGGGCAGGACGTGGAGCCCGCGGAGGGCAGTGACGGCACTGATGGGCGGTGGCGGATCGCCCGCAAGGTCGCCGGAGACCGCGTGATCTCCACCGTTGACCCCGATGCCCGCCACACCCGCAAGTCGCCGGAGAACCGCCGCGACGGATACCGCGCCCATGTGGCCGCCTGCCCGGAAACCGGGATCATCACCGGCGAGCAGCTGACCAGGGCCGCCGGGGAAGAAAACAGCGACGCTGCCGCTGCGGCGGCGCTGCTGGCCGCCGAGGACTCACCCGCCGAGGTCTACGGCGACTCGGCCTACGGCACTGGAGAGCTGCGTGCGGCGATGAAAGATGCCGGGCTCACGGCGGTCATCAAGCCCAGGCCGCTCAAGCCCGCCGTCGAGGGCGGGTTCACCCTCGATGACTTCACCGTCGATGAGAGCGCAGGGACGGTCACCTGCCCGGCCGGCGTCACCCGGCGCATCAGCGCCCGCCGTAACGTGACCTTCGGCGCGGCCTGCCACGGCTGCCCGCTGCGCGCCCGGTGCACTGCGAACAAGACCGGCCGTGCCCTGATCCTGCACGAGCACGACGCGCTGCTGCGCGCCGCCCGCCGTGAATGGGCTGAACGGCCAGGACTACGTGAGGACTACAAGAAGTTCCGGCCCAACGTGGAGCGGGTCATCTCCCAGGTCGCCACCCGCGGCGGCCGGCGTCTCAAACTCCGCTACCTCGGCACCGCCCGCAACAACGCCTGGCTCAAGAACCGCACCGCCGCCCTGAACCTGCGCAACCTCATCAACCGCGGCCTCGCCCGCGATAACGCAGCCTGGGTGCTGGCCTGACCACAACACCCTGCCTGCACCTGACCCGCTTGCAGCCACCCCGCACGCCTGCCAGGCTGGCACCAGCGGGAAGAGCGACCACGCCGCCGGCCCGCAAGGGCCTGGCTTACTGCCGCACAGACGGCCTTGTCGGCGCTCTTCCCGCCCCAGTTCGTCCTTTGTTCAGCGGCCTCCTAGGCAGGCCTGGTGCACATCGCGTTTAGCTGCCTTGTCCGCGGCGGACAGAAGACACGCAAGGACACCAAGACTCACCAGGACCGCTATCTACGCGGGGCTGTCAGGTCTCCTCGGGGCCGGCCTCGGGGAAAGGGCCGCCCGGCCCC
>DAITAE010000699.1:0-2298 GCA_036824445.1 Streptosporangiaceae bacterium
TGCACGGCTCGCCCACCTTACTGATCGACGGCGCGGACCCGTTCGCCGAGCCGGGGCAGCCGCCGAGCATGTCATGCCGGCTGCATCGCGATGAGAACGGCCAGCTATCGGGTGCGCCCTCGGTCGGCCAGCTCCGGCAGGCGATCGGGCAGGCCCTGGCCGCGGCGGGACAGCCCAGGGGACCCGGCGTGGCGGGATTCGCTGGGACGCGCTGGCCGGGGCCGTGTCGCGCCCGCCGACCGCGGCCTGCGAGCCGTGCATCAGGCCGTGCTGCGATCATTCGTGCACACCGGGATTGCGCCCGACATGCCCAGCCTGGCCAGGCACGCCGCGCCGTTCGAGGTGTCGCAAGTGCTGGCCGAGCTGGCCGACGGCGACTTCGTGTGCCTCGATGATGCCGGTCAGATCACCGCGGCGTATCCGTTCTCCGCGGTGCCGACCCGGCACCGGGTGCAGATATCAGGCGAAGCGACCGTGTTCGCCATGTGCGCGATCGACGCCCTGGGCATCTCTGCGATGACCGGCCGTCCTGTCGTGATCGAATCGGCCGATCCGTCCACAGGCGAGCCGGTCACCGTGCACGTTGACGGGACCACCGGCACCTGGAATCCGGCCACGGCCGTGGTGTACGTAGGCCGGACCGGCGGGAAGTGCGCCGGGCCGTCGGCATCGGTGCGCTGCGGGCACATGAACTTCTTCGCCACCCGGACAGCCGCGTCGGCGTGGGCAGCCTCCCACCCGGAGATCACCGGCGGCATCCTGAGCCAAGCCGCGCCCTCCACGTAGGCATCGGCATCTTCGGCCAGCTACTTCGCTAGCCCGCCCCGAACATGCTCGCCCCGCGATCGCGGTACCGCCGCCAGCAAGAGGCCGTGGGGTCGTGTTCTGCTCGGGACGCCACCACGTCTCCGCTTCTGGATCGGCCTACCGAGTCCAGGGGACTGTCTCCGGCGGCTGGCATGATGGGCGACGATGAGTGAGCAGGACACCGGCCAGTGCATCCCCGACGACGACCAGGTCGCGGCCGAGCTACGGCTAGCGGTTCACGCCGGTGACGTCGAGGCGATCCGGCAACTGCTGCGCAGTCATCCCGCGCTGGCGACGGCGCGGCTCGGCAGCAAGGCCAGCGGCACGACGACGCCGTTGCACCTGGTCACCGACTGGCCCGGCTACTTCCCTAATGGCCCGCAGATCGTCCGGCTGCTGATCGACGCAGGTACCGACCCCAACGCCCTGACGACCAGCCGGGGTGCCGAGACCTCCGGGCCGGGTGATGAGACGCCGTTGCATTACGCGGCCAGCAGCGACGACGCCGACGCGGCCGAGGCCCTGATCGACGGCGGAGCCGATATCGAGAAGCCCGACGGCTCGATCGGCACTCCCCTCGACAATGCCATTGGCTACGGCTGCTGGCACGTCGCCCGCCTGCTCGTTGCCCGGGGCGCCCGCGTCGATAAGGCCTGGCACGCAGCCGCCTTGGGCATGCTCGGCCGCCTCGACGCGATCCTGGGCAGCGACCCACCAGCAGAAATCGTGTCCCAAGCGTTCTGGCACGCCTGCACCGGCGGGCAGCGCCGCGCCGCGGAGTACCTGCTATCGCGCGGCGCGGATCTCAACTGGGAGCCCGACTACGCCCACGGCACACCGCTCGACGCCGCCAGCGGGCACAGCACCCAGCAGGAGAACGTCATCACCTGGCTGCGCGAGCTGGGCGCCCGCTCGGCCAGCTCCGATTGATCCGACAAGGCCGGGCCCAGCCCGTCCGCCAGACGCGCGAGCCAGGATTGGAGATCACCATGCCGACCAGAATCGAGCGCGACGAACTGCAGGCGCTGACCGAGAGGGTGCCCAGCTGATCGAGGTGCTGCCCGCAGATGAGCATGACTGGGCACACCTGCCGGGCGCGGTCAGCCTGCCGCTCAAAGAACTAGACGCCAGGGCAAGCCAGCTGGACCGATCCCGGCCGGTCATCGTGTACTGCCACGACTGGTATTGAGACATGAGCCCGCGAGCCGCGTGGCGGCACAGCCGGGTTGGCCCGCACGGTCGTGACCCGGCCCGATGGCACCCTGGTCGGGCTGTTCTTCGCGGCGGACAGGCCCCCTTGGCAGCTGCTGAGTGTCAGCCGGGAGGGACGCCCGGGTTGAAGCCTGCGGTGACCGCCAGCCGTGGCGCGGGGCTGTAGTTGAGCGTGCCGGAGTGCCACAGGTCGGCGCTGTTGAACATGATCACCGACCCGGCGGGCGCGATGATCTTCACTTCATCCGGGTGCGGGCCCATTCCCGATCCGAACGCCAG
>DAITAE010000184.1:0-5922 GCA_036824445.1 Streptosporangiaceae bacterium
CCGTTCGACGGCGGCACCTCGCACCGGCCGGGTGCCCGGTTCGGCCCGCAGGCGATCCGCTTCACCGACTACCTGCCGCACGACAGCTCCCGCCCCCATCTGGCGCTCGGGGTGGACCCACTGGTGGAACTGCGGGTGGCCGACGCCGGTGACGTGGAGATGCCGTCGGGCGAGACCGAGCGCTCGCTCCGCACGCTGGAGGAGGCCGTGCTGACGGCCTGCCAGGGCGGGGCGCTGCCGGTCATCCTCGGCGGCGACCACACCGTTACCTTCCCCGACGCGACCGGGGTGGCCCGTCACGTCGGCTGGGGACGGGTATCGCTCATCCACTTCGACGCCCACGCCGACACCGGCGACACCCAGTACGGCTCGCTGTACGGGCACGGCACGCCGATGCGGCGCCTCATCGAGTCCGGCGCCGTCCGCGGCGACAGGTTCCTGCAGATCGGGCTGCGCGGCTACTGGCCCGAGCCGGAGACGCTCGACTGGATGGCCGGCCAGCAGATGCGCAGCTATGAGATGACCGAGGTCGTGGAGCGGGGCCTGGACGCCTGCCTGACCGAGGCCTTCGCCATCGCCACCGACGACTGCGACGCGGTGTTCCTGTCCGTGGACGTGGACGTGGTCGACCCGGGGATGGCACCGGGCACCGGCACCCCCGAACCGGGCGGGCTGACCGGGCGGCAGCTGCTGGACGCGGTACGGCGGATCGCGATGGAACTGCCGCTGGCGGGGATGGACGTGGTCGAGGTCTCGCCCCCCTACGACCACGCGGAGATCACCACCTTCCTGGCCGGCCGGGTGGTGCTCGAAGCCCTGTCGGGGATCGCCTGGCGGCGACGGCGCCAGGCCGGGAAGCCCGTCCGCAACCCCGGCGACCCGCTGCTGGAGGGCCGGTCCCCGGCCTGAGAACGGGGCGCCGGCACGCCGCGCCCGGCTTCACCGGTACGGCGGCCCCTCCGGTACGGCGGCTCCACCGGCACAAATAGGTATCCCCGCCGGTGATGAGCCCGATGAATCAAAGCGATCTATCATTGCTGCATTCTGGACGTGACCCGGCTGCGTGTCCTGGTCGCGGTAGCCCAGCACGGATCGGTGACGGCCGCGGCCCGGGCGCTGAACTACGCCCAGCCCTCGGTCAGCCACCACCTCGCGCGGCTTGAGGCCGAAACCGGGGCCACGCTCACCCAGCGATCGGGCCGGGGCATCCGACTGACCGACGCCGGCCGGCTCCTCGCCGGGAGGGCGGAGGAGATCCTGGGCAGGCTGGACGCCGCCGAGCGGGAACTTGCCGCCCACGTCGAGCAGCGGCAGGAGCGGATCCGGCTGGCCGGATTCGCTTCCGCGCTGGCGACCATCGTTCCCGCCGCGCTGTCCCGCCTGGCGGCCGGGCACCCGGGCATCGACCTGCTGCTGACGGAGGCGGAAGAGCCCGAGGCGATGCGGATGCTCTGGGCCGGGCAGGTGGACGTCGCGCTGGTTGCCCGGCACATGCAGGACGGGACCCTGATCGGCACGCCCACCGACACGGAAGGGGCCAGGGCCCGGCTGATCCTCGACGAGCAGGTTCACCTGGTAACAAGACCGCAGCCAGGCAGCGTCCATGGCAGCGGTGCCCAGCCCGGCGCGGCCCAGCCCGGCGCGGCCCAGCCCGGCGCGGCGCAGCCCGGCAACGCCCAGCCCGGCGCGGCCCAGCGAGGCGGCGGCGATGCCCAGCGAGGCGGCGGCGATGCCGGGCCGACGGACCTGGCCGCCCACGCGCACAGCCCCTGGATAGCCGGCTGCGAGCACTGCCGGGGCCATCTGGTCTGGCTCTGCCAGCACGCCGGGTTCAGCCCGAAGATCGCCTTCACCACCGACGACCACGTCGCGGCGCAGGCGCTCGTCGCGGCGGGGCTGGGCGTCACGATCCTGCCCAGCCTGGCGATACGCGCGGCCCGCCATCCCGGCATCCACGCGCAGCCCCTGCCCGGCGCCTGGCGTCAAGTGTTCGCGGTCACCTATGGCCAGCCGCCCGGCCCCCGCGCCGTGGACCACCTGCTCGACATCCTCACCCTCGCCGCCGCGGCAGCCGCCACCGGTCCGGGCCCGGCGTCTCCCCGGAACGGCAAGCCCGCATAGGGGGACGGCTGATCCGGCACGCCAGGCACCAGGGCCGGGACCCGGCGGTACCCCAGCGTCAGATGGAGCTGCCCGTACCCTCCCAGTAGGGCTCGCGCAGACGGCGCTTGAGCAGCTTGCCGCTCGGATCGCGCGGCATCTCGTCAATGAAGTCGATCGATCTCGGCCATTTCATCCGGGACAGCCCGCCCTCCAGCGAGGCAAGGATGTCCGATGCCAGGTCCGGCCCGGCGGCGGCGCCGTCCGCGGGCTCGACCACCGCCTTGACCGACTCGCCCCAGTCGTCGTCGGGGATACCGAACACCGCCACGTCGGCCACCATCGGGTGCATGATGATCGCGGCCTCGACCTCGGCCGGGTAGATGTTCGCCCCGCCCGAGATGATCATGTCGCACTTCCGGTCGCACAGGAACAGGAAACCGCCGGCATCGAGATAACCGATGTCGCCGACGGTGAAGTACCCGCGCAGCCGGTTCGCCTCGGTCTTGGCCGGGTCGCCCTTGTACACGAAGTCCGGCAGCGTCATCCGCATGTACACGGTGCCGGGCACCGCGGGCGGGCACTCTTTCCCGTCATCGTCGGCGATCATGATCTCGCTGACGGGCCACGGCCTGCCCACCGTGCCCGGGCGGGCCAGCCAGTCCTGCGGGGTGGCGATCGTGCCGCCACCTTCGGTGGCCGCGTAGTACTCGTACACCCGCGGCCCCCACCAATCCAGCATCGCGTGCTTGATCCCCACCGGGCAGGGCGCGGCCGCGTGCAGCAGCCAGCGCATCGACGAGATGTCGTAGCGGCGCCGGACCTCCTCCGGCAGCGCGAGCAGCCGCTTGAACTGGGTCGGCACCATATGGGTGTTGGTAACCCGGTAACGCTCCACCAGGGCCAGCGCCTGCTCGGCATCCCAGGAATCCATGTAGACGAGGCAGTGCCCCATCTGGGCGGCGCCGCCCCCGAACACCGTCACCGCGGTGTGGTAGTGCGGCGAGGTGACCAGGTGCACGTTCGGCGGACCGGCCGTGATGCCGAACAACTGCGGCAGGAGGGACAGCAGTTCGGCGGCCGCGTCCGGGTCGAGTCCCGACAGCGGCCGGCGCACCCCTTTCGGCCGCCCGGTGGTGCCCGACGTGTAGTGCATGGCGGTGCCGGCGGTCCGGCTCTCCGGCAGGCTAGTGGGCCGGCCCGCACGGATGCGCTCCACGGGACAGAAGCCGGGCACGTCCCCGTAGCTGATCCGGCCAGCGGCCGGCACCCCGGCCTCGTCGGAGGCCGCGGCCCCGGCCGGGCCGAACCGCTCATGCACGACGAACGCCTTCGCCTCACAGTCGCGCACGATGTAGGCGGTCTCGGGAGCCGTGAAATGCCAGTTGATGGGGGTGACATACCAGCCAGCCTGCAGCGCGGCCAGGTAGACCTCCAGCGGCGCGATCCCGTTGGGCGCCAGGACGGCCACGCCGTCACCGGGCACCAGCCCCCGGGCCCGCAGGCCGTGGGTCAGCTGGTTGACGCGCGCCAGCACATCGCCCGCGCTGTGCTGGGTACCGTCCGGCTCGACCACCGCGATCCGGCCCGGATCAGCCAGCGCGCGCTGCCAGAAGCCAAGCGATCCTATGACCCACCTCCCTGGTGGTGGTCCCGCCGCCTCAAGGCTACGTTGCGGGTTACTCGGCCGGAAAGCCCATCGGTGCCGCCAGTAGGGTGAGGGCTGGAGAGCCGGGAAGACTGGTCGGCGCCTCGCTCACCTTGGCAGAACCAGGAGGGACGCCCGATGCCAGTCGCTCTCCTGGTCCTGGCCTTCCTGGCAGGCGCGGCCGTCAGCCTCGGCACCAGCTACGTTCTCGTCACCCGCCTGGAACGGATCGGTGGTCGGCTGGGCATGTCGGAGGCCCTGCTCGGCATGGTCGCCGCGCTGGCGGCGGACGCACCGGAGATCACCGCGGCCGTCACCGCCCTCGCCACCCACCAGCAGAAGGTCGGCGCCGGCGTCATCATCGGCTCCAACGTCTTCAACCTCGCCGCGCTGCTCGGCCTCGGCGCGGTGGTCGCCGGGAGCATCGCCCTGCACCGCCGGGTCGTCGTTCTCGGTGGCGTCGTCGGCATCTGGATAGCGGTGGCCTGCCTGGTCACGGTGCTGGGCTGGCTCGCCCCGGCGGCCGGGCTCATTGCGGTGCTCGCGGTCCTGCTGCCCTACCTCTTCGTGCTCGCGGCCGGCCACGCCCGCCTGCAGCGGATGGCGGTGACGCGGCGCTGGGAGGCCTGGCTCGCCGATGCCGTTGCCGAGGAAGAGCAGGAACTGGAGGAAGTGATCCACCCGCGGCACGGGCGCGGCAGGGATGTCGCCATCGCGGCGGCCGCCCTGGTGGTCGTGGTGGCGGCCAGCGTGACCATGGAGCGGGCGGCGTCGCTGCTCGGCACGCGTTTCGCGGTGCCGGAGATCGTCACCGGCGGCGTTGTCCTCGCCGCGGTGACCAGCCTGCCGAACGCGGTCGCCGCCGTCTACCTGGCGGCCAAAGGGCGCGGGGCCGCCATGCTGAGCACCACGCTGAACAGCAACGCACTGAACGTGACCGCCGGACTGCTCATACCCGTCACGATCACCGGGCTCGGGCCGCCCTCGCCTCACTCGGAGCTGATCGCCGTCTGGTACCTGGTGATGACGGTGGCCTCGCTCGGGTTCGCCTACCGTGACAGCGGCGTGCGCCGCGCGACCGGCGCCCTGATCATCGGTGCGTATCTGGTCTTCCTCGGCTCGCTGCTGGCCACAGCCCACTCGGCGTTCCCGGATCCCCGGCTGACGGTCATCCCGCTGGTGGTGGTGGCGGTGGGGGCCGGCGTGGGTCTGGCCCGCAGGCCCCGGCGCAACGGCCGCCATGAGGGCGCGCCCCGGTGATCAGCCGGCGAGCGCCGCGGTCATCAGCCGGTGAGTTCGGCGGCCATGACGGCGCCAAGCTCCCAGCACTCCTCCAGCTCGGCGGCGGATGGAGGTCCCATAACGCACAGCGGCGGCCGGACCCGCCGCCAGGACAAGCCGGAGGTGATCGACTCCACTGCGCGCACGGCGCCCGTGGTGTCGGAGTTGCCGTGCACGTACAACGCGTACGGCCTGCGCTTGGTCGCCGCGAGGCAGGGGTAGTAGATGCTGTCGAAGAAGTGCTTGAGCGCGCCGGACATGTAGCCGATGTTGGCGGGGGTGCCGAGCAGGTACCCATCCGCGGTGAGCACATCCACCGCGGACGCGGTCAGCGCGGGCCGCACGGCCACCTCGACACCCTCGATCTCGTCGGTGGACGCCCCGGCCACGACGGCCTCGAACATCGCCTGCAGCGCGGGCGAAGCGGTGTGGTGGACGATCAGCAAGGTAGCCATCAGCCCGGCGCACGCCGGCTGACCGCGCCATGATCAGGCACTCCCGCAGTGTACGCCGGGGCAGGTCGCTAGCCTGAGCGTGTGCGTGCTGCCCTCGGCGCGCTCGCCGACGTGTGCTGCGTGCTCGCCTTCGTCGTGATCGGCCGCGCCAACCATCACGCCGGGGGAAGCCTGGCCGGGATGACGAGCGCCGCGTGGCCGTTCCTGGTGGGCCTTGCCGTCGGCGAGGTCGTCACCCGCGCCTGGCGCCGGCCGGCCGCGCTCGCGCCCACCGGCGTGGGCGTGTGGCTCGCGACGGTCGCGTTCGGGCAGGTGCTGCGGGCGGTCTCCGGGCAGGGCACCGACCTCGTGTTCATCGGTGTCTCGGCCCTGTTCCTCGGCCTCTTCCTGATCGGCTGGCGGCTGGTGGCCGTGCGCATCCTCGCCGTCCGGTCGCAG
>DAITAE010000184.1:6022-8222 GCA_036824445.1 Streptosporangiaceae bacterium
GACCTGCAGCGCATCATCGCGGACCAGGAACGGATCTTCAAACAGCGCCAGCCCGGCTCGGCCGGCCTGGCCGAGCGCGCGCGCCGCGCACTGGCGGGCGGCGTCACCTCAAGCTGGCAGATCACCGCCCCGCAGCCGGTCTGGCTCAGCCACGGCCGCGGCTCCAAGGTCTACGACGTCGACGGCAACGAGTACGTGGACCTGCACGGCGGGTACGGGGCAGCTCTGGCCGGGCATGGCCACCCGGCGATCGTCGAGGCGGTCCGCGGCCAGGTGGCGCGCGGCACCCACTTCGCCCAGCCCACCGAGGATGCGCTAGTGGTCGCGGACGAGCTCGCCCGGCGGTTCGGCCTGCCGCTGTGGCGCTTCGCCAACTCCGGCACCGAGGCGACGATGGACGCCGTCCACCTGATGCGGGCGGTCACCGGGCGGGACCTGATCATCAAGGTGGAGGGCTGCTACCACGGCCATCACGACTCGGTTCAGGTCTCGGTCACCCCCGAGCCCGACGAGGTTGGCCCAGCCAACAAGCCCGCGCAGGCCCCGGCCAGCACGGGCATCCCGGACGCGATCATCAAGCTCACCCTCGTGGCCGGCTTCAACGACCTCGACAGCGTTGCCCGCCTGCTCGACGAGCACGCCGGCGAGATAGCCGGGATGATCATTGAACCGATCATGATGAACGCGGGGATCATCCACCCCGAGCCCGGCTACCTGGCGGCGCTCGCCGACCTGCTGCACTCCCACGGCGCGCTGCTCACCTTCGACGAGGTCAAGACCGGCCTGACCGCGGGGCCGAGCGGGGCCACCGGGCTGACCCGGGTGACCCCCGACATCATCTGCCTGGCGAAGGCGATCGGCGGCGGGATCGCCGTGGCCGCCATCGGCGGGTCGGAGCCGATGATGGAGCACGTCGCCAACGGCGACTACGAGATGGTGGGCACCTTCAACGGCAACCCGCTGGCCATGGCGGCCGCCCGGGCCATGCTCTGCGAGGTAGCCACCGAGCAAGCCTACGAGCGGATCGAGCGGCTGCGGGCGCGCGCGGTCGCCGGGCTGGAAGTCCAGATCGCCCACTGCGGCCTGGCCGCGCATGTGGTGTCGGCGGGCGCGAAGGGATGCGTGGTCTTCTCCCCCGAGCCGGTTCGCGACTACCGTGGGTTCCTCGAGATCGACGACCGGTTCAGCCAGGCTCACTGGCTGTTCCAGCACAACGGGGGGGTCTTCCTGCCGCCGTGGGGGAAGACCGAGCAGTGGCTCATCTCGGTCCAGCACGACGAGAGCGACATCGATCGCCTCATCGCGAACTTCGCCGACTTTGCGACAGCCATCAGCTGATCATCAGCTGACCATCAGCTTCAGTGCATGACCGGAGGTTTTACTCAGAAGGTATTGCGCCTTCACGCGCAGTGGAGTACGACGTATTGACGGACCGTTCAGTCAGCCGTAGCTGCGCGGGGTGAGCCCACCCCCGAACGGCCCCGAGAAGAGGTGACCTGACAATGCATCCGAGAGAAGGCTGGTCGGAGGACGGCACGCGGCGCCCGCGGCTGTCCCGGCGGAGCTTCCTCCAGCAGAGCGCCGGCGCCGGGCTGCTCGCGAGCGGGCTCGGGCCGCTACTGGCCGCCTGCAACTCCAGCGGTCCCACGACCGGCGCCTCCGGCGCGAACGCGATCCCGCTGCCGCGGCCCAATCACCCGGTGACCTGGCCGATCTTCCCGGACAACAAGGCGATCAAGAGCGGACTGCAGCCGGAGCAGGGCGCCACGCTGAAGCTCTACAACTGGGTCGCCTACATCAACCAGCAGTGCCTGAAGGACTTCGGCAAGAAGTACAACTGCAAGGTCGAGGTGACCACGTTCCAAAACACGGACGCGGCCATGGCGAAGCTCCGGTCCGGGCAGGTGAACTTCGACATCTTCTTCCCGACCATCGATCTCATGGGCCAGCTGGTCATGGGCAAGATGATCCAGCCCATCAACCACAGCTACGTCCCGAACATCAGCCAGGCCTGGTCGGACTTCACCAACCCCTTCTACGACGGCAAGTGGCACTACACAGCGCCGTACACGATCTATACGACCGGCATCTCGTGGCGGAAGGACCACGTGCCGGAGAACCCCTACACGATGGCCAACCCGTGGTCCATGCTCTGGCAGCCCAAGTACAAGGGCAAGGTGGCGATCCTCGACGACTACCG
>DAITAE010000185.1:0-8222 GCA_036824445.1 Streptosporangiaceae bacterium
GTCCGTCCCGTGGGGCTGCATCGCGCCACGGAACTGGCCCGCGCTGGGGGATTGGGCCGGGCTAGGGGAGCGGGCCGGGCCAGGGGAGCGGGACGGGCTTGGGGAGCGTGACGGGCTGGGGGACTGGGCCGCGCTCCTGGCCTGGTCCGCGCTGTGGGGACGCGGCGTCACGACAGCGCCAGCCGTTCGGCCAGCCGCAGCAGCGCCGGCACCGCTTGGGCCAGCGCCCGCCTGTCCTCCGCCGCCAGTTGGGCCATCGCCTGCTGCGCCAGGTCGGCCCGCAGGTCGCGCCAGTCCGCTATCCGCTGCCGCGCCTTACGGGTGACGCTGAGGCGGACCGAGCGGGCGTCGGCCACGGCCCGTTCCCGGGCGAGCAGGCCCTGGTCGGACAGGCGCCCCACCAGCGTGCTGACCGTGTTGGGCGCCAGCCGAAGTTCCACGGCGGCCTCGGCGACCCTGATTCCCGGCCGGTCCGCGACCAGCCGCAGTAGTTCACCCTGCGCTGGCGGCAACGGCTCATGCCGCCAGGACTTGCGCACCGTCTGCCGTGCCGTCCGCCGGACCGCGCTGATCGCCGCTAGCAGGTCCGCCGCCTCCCGGTTTGCCGGGGCCGGCGCTGCCTGTGCAGAAAGATCCTTCACAGAGCTAACTATATACCGAGCGCACTCGCATCACGTGCCCGGCACCGCTGCGCCAGCCGGGTTGGGCTCCGCGCAGGTGTGGCCGCTGGAGAGACACCGGTCAGGTCTGGCTGCCGGTAAGAACCGGCCAGGTGTTGCTTCCGGTCAGTACCGGCCGGGTCTTGCTTCCGGGTCAGGAACGGCCGGTGCTCTCCAGCGCGGCCGCGGCAGTGCCGCCGGAGTCCGCGCCCGCCGCCTGCTCCTCGTGCACGTAGCGGGCGCCACGCAGCGCCGAAACGCCGGCGGCGAGCGCCAGCAGCGCCATAGCCGTGGTGAACACGATGACCAGGCCGTGGTGGAACGGCTGGGAGATCAGCTCCGGGAAGAACTGCTTCCCGGTCAGCGTGGCGACGTGGCTCGCGGGCAGGTGTGCCAGCACCCCGGTCGGGCCCAGCAGCGTCTTCACCGGGTTGTACCCGAGGAACGCGGCGAACAGGCTGCCCACCGGGGGCAGGCCGCCGATCTGGTGCGCGATCGGCGCGGGCACTCCCTGGGCGGTCAGCCCGTGGGTCAGGGTGGTCGGCAGGGTGGAGGCCAGCCCCGCGATCATGAGCGAGAAGAACACGCCGATCGAAAGGACGAACCCGGAGTTCTGGAAAGTGGCGAGCATGCCGGAGGCGGCACCGCGCTGATGCCGCGGGACGCTGTTCATGATGGCCGCCGCGTTCGGCGCGGAGAACAGGCCCATCCCGGCGCCGGCCAGGAAGATGAGCACCCCGAACAACGGGTAGTGGAAGTTGGTCGGCACGAGCAGCAGCCCGCCGAACGCCAGCGCCGACAGCAGCAGCCCACCGGAGGCGAAGGCGCGGGCTCCGTGCTTGTCGGACAGCCACCCGGATACCGGTCCTGAGGCGACGAAGCCGAACGTCAGCGGCAGCAGGTAGATGCCCGACCAGAGCGGGGTGTCGGCGTAGTTGTAGCCGTGCAGCACCAGCCAGATGCCCTGCAGCCAGAGGATCAGCATGAACTGCAGCCCGCCGCGCGCGATGGACGCGAGCAGCGTGGCCATGCTGCCGAAGGCAAACGGGCGGATATGCAGCAGGTGCAGGTCGAACATGGGCTGGCTGACCCGCATTTCGATGAAGCAGAACGCGATCAGCAGCGCGGTCCCGCCGAGCAGGCCGGTCAGCACCAGCGGGCTGGTCCAGCCCATCGTGTGCCCGCCGTAAGGCTGGATGCCGTAGGTGATCCCGGCCAGGATGCCGACCAGGCCGAGCGCGAACGTGATGTTGCCCAGCCAGTCGATCCTGGCCCTGGTCCGGACTCCGATCTCGCGCAGGCTCAGGTACGACCAGATGGTGCCGCCGATACCGATCGGCACCGACACCAGGAAGACCAGCCGCCAGTCCACCGCGGCGAGCACGCCGCCCAGGATCAGCCCGATGAAGGACCCGGAGATGCCGGCGACCTGGTTGATCCCCATGGCCGTGCCGCGCTGGTCGGGCGGGAACGCGTCGGTGAGGATCGCGGGGGAGTTGGCCATCAGCATGGAGCCGCCGACGGCCTGCACCACCCGCCAGATGATCAGCCACAGCGCGCCGCTGGGGCCGGTGAACGGGTCGAACGGTAGCGCGACCGCTGCGAGCCCGAAGATGGCGAAGCCCAGGTTGTACATGCGGACACGGCCGTACATGTCGCCCAGCCGTCCCAGGGTCACCACCAGGACGGCGGAGACCAGCAGGTAGCCCATCAGCATCCAGAGCAGATAGCTGATGTTGCCCGGGGTCAGCGGGTTGAGGTGAATGCCGCGGAAGATCGCCGGCAGCGAGATGATCACGATGGACCCGTTGACCGTCGCGGACAGGATGCCAATGGTGGTGTTGGACAGCGCGAGCCACTTGTAGTGAGCACCGCGCAGCCGGCCGGGGACCGTTGGCTGGCGGGTGCTCGTTCCGTCGGCGCCGGCCCCGGTGCCGCTCCTACCAGTTCCGCCGCCGGTTCCGTTAGCCGAGTCGCCCACCTGGCAGTCTTCCCATCGCCCGCGTTGATACTTGTTATCAGCAAACTAACAGAGGAACCGGGCTGCTGCCCACTGCTCATGCGCCCGGCTCCGCCCGTCGGTGCCGCCCCATGCGGGTCCCGGATTCTCGCTGGCCGCTGGCACTCCCGGCCGCTCTGGGCGGGGCTCGACCGGTCACATGACCCGGCCGGCGCTGGCCCCTCGCCGCGCCCGCGTTCCCGCCTGCGGGGGCCACGCCGAGTCCGGGCCCCGGCGTGCCTGAATGCGCCGGGCAGTGAGATCGCGACGCCCGTGGCCTGGCTGTCCCGCGGTCGTTGTGACAACGGGTGCGTCGGCAATGGTGACGGGCCTGGTCAAGGCCGGATATTTTCGTGAGGTGATGTCTCGGCCACAGCCTCGCGACCTGCGCGCGTCCGATGCCGACCGCGAACGCGTGGTGGCCGTCCTCGCCGAGGCGGCGGCCGACGGGCGGCTCACCCTCGATGAGCACACCGAACGGGTACACCGCGCCTACCGTGCTCGCACGCTGGGTGAGCTTGCCAGGCTGACCGAGGACCTGGCCGCGCCGTCGGCGCAGCCGCTGCGGCTGGACGGGACCCGCTCGGTAGCCGCGTTCTTCACGACCCAGCGCCGGGAGGGGCGCTGGGTGATGCCGGACCGGCTGGTCGCCACCGCCGTCGGCGGCCACATCGTGCTCGACCTGCGCGAGGCGCTGCTGCAGGGACTGCACACCATCGTGCACGCCACCTTGATCGGCGGGCAGTTGCACCTGCTCGTACCCGAGGGCGTCCAGGTGTCCGTCGTGGCCGCGCGTCGGCCGGGCAGGCCCGGATCGGACCTGGAGCCTCGCCCCGTCGCGGCGGGCGCGCCCGGCTCACCGGTGATCGAGGTGCGTGCGGTTAGCGTGGCGGGGCGGGTGCGGGTACACACGCCGCGCCCCGCCGGCCGCCGGCTGGGCTGGTCCCGGCGGCGCAGCCGCTGACCCCTCAGCCGGGCTCGCACGGAGTGTGAGCGGCCGCGTAGATGATGACCGAGGCGTTCTGGAAGACCGGGCGGTACCGGCTGGGGTCGGCGGCAAAACCTGCGAGGTCCGCACCCTGCCCGAACCGGTAGAGCACGACATAACGGACATCGTCCCGACCCAGGATGCCAGCGGACCGGCAGCTTCGGGGGTGGAGCAGGACCTGCCGCGAGTCGAGCAAGGGCTGGCGGCCGGCTGGCGGCAGCGAACGCGGATGGGCGATCCGGAAGGCGCCGTAGGACTGGAGCCCGGTATAGCCGCCCATGGCCAGGACCGCGCGGTTGGTGATGCCGGGGTTCATGTACGGCGTCGAGATGACGTTGCCGCCCGTGTTGTGCTGCCCGAGCCACCGCCCAGCCGCCGCGACCCGGTGCGTGAGCACCTCCCCCGACGGCCGGCCGCTGGCCGCCAGACCGCGGGCGGCCTGGACGGCCACGACGGCGCCGACGGCGACGGCAGCCGTGGCGGCCGACGCCGTCAGGACGGTCCGCGCCGTTGGCCGCTGGGCCAGCAGCGCCCGCGCGGCGAGCACCAGGCCGAACGCCGCGACCACCGCCAGCGGTGCGCCGAGGTCGCGCTCGAACCGCTGCGGGAAGCCGTCCGCCGCGGTCCGGCTGCCCACATACATCGCCGCGGACCACAGCAGCACCGTGACCGCCGCGGCCACCTGCGTGGGCCGCGCGAGATAGCGGATGCTCACGACCAGCGCACCAGCGCCGAACAGCCCGAGCCAGACGAGCCCGGGGCCCAGCTCCGCCAGCAGGTGCCGTGGGGCCGGAGTCGGCTGGCTGCCAAGGGTGATCGACACCGCCGTCGACGTGGAGGAGTGGCCCGCGACCAGCCCGGCCAGGTTGTAGGTGAGCGCGGCGCAGCAGACCGCGAGTATCGCCACCGCACCGAGCGTGAGCAGCAGAACCCGCGCCGCACGGCGCTCGCGCCGGTAGTACAGATACGGCAGCGCGGTGACCGCGACCAGCGCCAGCAGCACCGCCGCATACAAGGTGGCGACCGAGTGATAGAGCACCACCGACGCTGCGATGACGGTCACCAGCACACCGGACCGCAGCGTCGGTGACTGGTACAGGGTGATCAGCGCGGCGGCCACCATGACGAGCAGGAAGAAGGCGGCGACCAGATCGGGATAACGGCCCTGGGCGAACCCGGCGTACGCGCCACTGAGGACGAGACCGTTCAGCCCCGCCGCCGCGATGCCATACGGCCAGCCCCACAGCCCGCTGGCGAGGGTATAGGCGCCGGCAGCGCACAGCACCAGCAGGGTGGGCGCGAGGACCGGGAACAGCTCCAGCGGGGTCAGCCCGCAGAACCGGCAGATGACGGCCGTGAGCGCGGGGAAGCCTGGCGGGTAGATGAGGTAACTGCCGTACGAGCCGTGCGTGAGCATCTGCTCGGCCATTACCGCGTGCGAGAACTGGTCACCGCCGCGCAGGAACGGCCAGTCGTGGCTGACCACGCCGGAGTAGGCGCGGTAGGCGGTGAGAGCGAGCACGACGGCGAGGGCAGCGTCACGCAGGCCAGGCCGGGCAGACCGGGCCGCGGATGCGGGTCCGGCCAGGCCACCCGGCTCAGTGGACGCAGCGAAGCCGTCGGGTGCGACCAGGGTTCTCGCGGCAGCCGGCGCGGGACCCGCCGGCCCACCCGTGCCGCCCGGCCCGGTCCCTGCCCGGGCGCCGCCGGGCGATGCGCTCCCGGCGCCGCCCGGTGCGGCGGTTGAGGCGGTGCCGGATGCGGGGGAGTTTCCGGCCGGGCCGGTGACCGGGGCAGACCTGGCGGAGAGCGCGCCCGCCAGGACCAGTCCGGCCGCGATCACCAGCAGGAGCCACCCCGGCGCCGGCAGGTGCAGCATCGTGGCGAGCGCCAGCGCGAACAGCCCTGCGATCAGCAGCAGAACGCGTGGATCCCGTACCACGCCCGGTGAGGACAGCAGCGGCCCCCCGTCGCCCTTGGCCACGCCCTTCACCAGGAAGGCGAGCACACCAGTGACGAAGACGATCCCCACCGCAACGAGTGCCACCCAGAGCGTGACTCCCGCACCGCTGGCCCGGGCGAGCACAACCGCGATCGCGGGCACCGAAGCCATGGAGAGCGCCGCCGAGTATGTCAGCCGCTCGGCCAGGCCGCTCGCCGGGCGGAGCACGGCCGCCCAGAAGTAGCCGGGTGCCACGCCAGCGGCCAGCGCCGCCAGCAGTGCACGGATCAGGTCCGCAACCACGAATCACCGCCGTCGGGGATCGGAACCACGGGCTCCTGCCGCGTTCCCGGGCAGGAATGGCGCCGGGAAGATAACGGACCGTACCTTATGCGGCCCAGCGGACGGCGTGGCCCGCCGGGCACCACTTGCCGGGAACCGGCGCCCCCATTGCTGGCGCCCGGGGAAGTTCCGTTCAGCAGGGGCTGTCGAAGTCGAAAGCACTGTAGGCGCGCAGCTTCCAGAGCTGGTGCTCGCTGGTGATGGTGCGGGTGGTTCCCGAGCGTGCCCGCATGACCAGCGACTGGGTTGCCGCGCCGCCGGCCCGGTAGCGCACCCCGGCCACCAGCTCCCCGTCAGTGATGCCGGTGGCCGCGAAGAAGGCGTCCTCGGATGCGACCAGGTCGTCGGTCGTGAGTATGCGCTGGAGGTCGTGGCCGGCCGCGATGGCCCGGTCGCGTTCGTCGTTGTCACGAGGGGCGAGCCTGCCCTGGATGATCCCGCCCAGGCACTTGACGGCGCAGGCGGCGATGATGCCCTCCGGAGTGCCGCCGATACCGAGCAGCAGGTCGATCCCGGTGCCGTCCCGTGCCGCCATGATGGCGCCGGCGACGTCCCCGTCGGTGATGAGCTTGATCCGCGCACCTGCGGCCCGCACGTCGGAAATGAGCTGCTCGTGCCTGGGGCGGTCGAGGATGACCACGGTGACGTCCTGCGGCGAGCAGCTCTTGGCCTTGGCCACGGCGCTGACGTTGTGCGCCACAGGTGCCTCAAGGTCCACCACATCGGCGGCGGCAGCGCCGGTGACCAGCTTGGACATGTAGAAGACGGCCGACGGGTCATACATCGACCCGCGGGCGCTGACGGCCAGCACCGAGATCGCGTTCGGCATGCCGTTGGCCGTCAGGCGGGTACCGTCGATCGGGTCCACCGCGACATCGCACTCCGGGCCGGTGCCGTCCCCGACCTGCTCGCCGTTGTACAGCATGGGGGCTTGATCCTTCTCGCCCTCGCCGATGACGACCACACCTCGCATCGATACCGTGTTGATGAGCGCGCGCATCGCCTCGACGGCCGCGCCGTCGGCGCCGTTCTTGTCGCCCCGGCCGACCCAGCGGCCCGCGGCCATCGCGCCGGCCTCGGTCACCCGGGCCAGTTCGAGTGCCAGGTTCCGGTCGGGCGCCTGGCGTTCCGGTTCGGCGGTGATGGGCGGATTCGGCTGGCCTGTCACGGCGGCTGTCTGGTCATCGGACATGGCGGACGCCTTTCCTCGGGGCCGTGATGCGATCCTACGTACCGGCTCCGGAGGGCTGGCTGAGTCCCTGGGCCGCGCGCCACCGGTGCGAGCGGGGCGGTCCGCCGTGGCCTAGAACGGCGCGGCGGAGTCGCCGGGATCGGCCTGTTCGGGCAGGGCGGCGGCGAGCCGCGCCCGAGCGCCCTCCAGCCATTGCAGGCAGATAGCGGCGAGATGCTCGCCCCGTTCCCAGAGCTTGAGCGATTCCTCCAGGGTGAGCCCTCCACCCTCCAGCCGCCGGACCACCTCGATGAGCTCGTCGCGCGCCTGCTCGTAGGGCATCTCGGCGGCGGGCGCGCCCCCACCGGCCTGGTTGCCACCGGCCTGGTCGCCACTGGCCTGGTCACCGCGGGGCGGACCACTGGCGTTCTGGCCACTCGCGGGCTGCCTGGGCGCCGGCTGGCTGCGCACCGGGCCGCTGCGGCGCTCCGGTTGACGCGGCTGGGCGGTCACGGCGCCAACCTAGCCGGCCCCTAGGCTGCCCGCCGGGTTCGCCGGGCGGTCAGCCGTTACCGTGAGCTGATCTTCTGCGAATCTGACCGTGAGCCTTTCCCCCGCGGTGACGTCGGCGGCACGGCGTACCACGCGCCCGCCGCGGTACTGCACGATCGCGTAGCCGCGGCGGAGGGTGGCCGCGGGGGACAGCGCGAGCAGGCGGCCGCTGAGATGGCCCACGTCGTCGGACGCACGCTGAAGCCCGGCGGCGAAGCAGCGCCGGGCTCGTTCGGCCAGGGCGGTGACGGACTCCTCCCGCCGGTCGATCTCCCGCAGCGGATCCGACAGCACGGGACGGGAACGTATGTCCGTCAGCCAGGACCATTCGCGGTCCAGCTGGCCCGCCAGCGCGCGCCGTGCGCGTGCCCGGTGCTGGGCGACGAGCGCCAGCTGCTCAGCCACGTCCGGCACCACCCGCCGCGCGGCATCGGTGGGTGTGGAAGCGCGGACATCGGCGACGAGATCCAGCAGCGGGTTGTCCTGCTCGTGGCCGATCGCGCTCACCACCGGGGTTTGGCACGCGGCCACGGCCCGGATCAGAGTCTCATCGGAGAACGGCAGCAGAT
>DAITAE010000186.1:0-2351 GCA_036824445.1 Streptosporangiaceae bacterium
GTCCGCGGTCAGTCCATCGAGGTCAGCAGCGGCATGTCCGCAACCCTAGGTGACAAGGCCACGCTGTCAATCGCAGGCAGCGACCTTCCGGAGGTGGCCGTCCGGGTCGCTGAAATACCCTGAAGTACCTGGTAGTGCGTTGAACCATACGTTAGGTGGAACGCCTAACCTGTATGTCGGACCGGGGCGGCTCGGTGTGACCTCACGGCGGTGGAAACCGGCCTGGGTGGCTGGACGGAGCGAATGCAGATCGACGAGCGGGTGCGTGACGCGCACCTGACGCATTTCTGCCCGGGGGGCGCCGGCTTCCCCGTCACCAGCTCCCGCCCGGTCGGGCTCGGCCCGCCGGCTGCCGCCCCAGCGGGGTTGGATGACAACGCGGCGCGTGCCGCCGGCCAGCGATGCGGGCGCTGCGGGCAGCCGATCGCGCCCGGGCAGGACGTCCGCAGGCGCGTCACCGGAACCTGGGTCCATGAGACCTGCCCGGGCCTGACCGGCGCCGCCCGGTAGCTCACCGAGCTGGCACGATGCTCTCGGCCAGCGAGGCTCCCCACTCGCGCGCCCGGCCAGTCTCCCCCGGCTCGAGCCGGTCCTGCTTCGTGACCAGGAAGCTCTCCGGTTCTGCGATCACGTCGAAACCGTGCGCACGGAGCAACCGGGTCACCCCCTTGGATGCCCGGCCGGTCAGCACGGCGGGCGCGTGAATCCTGGTATCGAAGGCGGCCGCCTTGGCCGGGTACTGGCCGAGCGCGCCGAACCAGTCACGCAGACCCGGACCGGGCGCGTCCGGCTCGACCTCCAGCGGGCTGGCCGGCTTCTCTGCCGCTTCGACAGCCGCCTTCCGGGTGGCGGCCCGGCTCATTCCGTGAGCATGCGTCGGCCCGCCGACGACCACCAGTTCAGCATCGGCCAGAACCGCCGGGCTCACCTGCGCCACCGGAACAACACTGACATCGAAGGCGGGCCTGAGCCCGGCACCGATCGCGTCCGCGACCAGGTGCGTGTTGCCGTACATCGACTCGTAGACGACCACAGCCCGCATGGTTGTCACCCCTCGTTTCGCTCGCTTTCACCTCCATCGTGCCGCGGCGGGCGCGAGCGCCAGCAGGGCCGAACGTCACCAGGCCGGAGGCCGAAGGTGACCTGAACGGCCAACCCGGACCTCGGCGCTCATGCTGGCTGGAGTCCAGCCTCCTGGACGAGCGCATTGATGCGCTCGTGGATCTCCTTGAGCTGGTCTGGGGTGATGTCCTTGCGGACAAAGGCGACGACAGGCTGCGCCGTGGTCACCGCGTGCTGGAGCAATTGCCGGATGGCCAGCACCTGGCCAGGGGTCCAGTCATCGGGGACCGCGATTTCGATTGTCATGATCGCTCCCTCGGCGGCGGTTGCCGGTACGGCGTCCTCGCGGGTTGCGGTTCAGTGGGGGGTGAGGACGCAGAACTCGCCGCCCTCCGGGTCGGCCAGCACCACCCAGGGCACCTCGCCCTGGCCCACGTCGGCGGGCACGGCGCCGGCGCCGCGCAGCCGCATGGCTTCGGCCAGGTGGTCGCCACCCGGGCCGGGCATGACATCGAGATGGATCCGGTTCTTGACGGTCTTACCGTCCGGGGTGGGCACGAACTCCAGAAAAGGCCCAACCCCGCTCGGGGACCGCAGCGACGCGAAGCCGGCACCTTCGTTCTGCGGCACCCATCCCGCCGCCTGGGCCCAGAACCGCGCCTGCGCCAGTGGGTCAGCGCAGTCGGCCACGACGGCGGCGACCGGGCCGGTGCCGGTGTAGACCGGCCGCGGGTCGAGCACGCAGAACTCGTTGCCCTCCGGGTCGGCCAGCACCACAAAGGGGACCTCACCCTGGCCGATATCGGCCGGTGTGGCGCCCAGGCTGAGCAGACGGCGCACCGTGGCCGCCTGGTCCGCGGCCGATGAGCTGGCCAGGTCGAGGTGGACGCGGTTCTTTGCGGTCTTTGGCTCGGGCACCGGGACGAAGACCAGCGGCAGCGCTGCCGGGTCGGGATAGTCGTAGCCGGGTGGCCACACCACCGCCTCGCCGGGTTCCTCGGCGGCGACCTGCCACCCCAGCGCCTGCGACCAGAACCGCGCCAGGCCCGGAGGGTCGGCCGCGTCGGCTACCAGGTGCACGAGGCGTGTCGCCATAGCCCCAACCTGTCACCCCCGGGAAAGCAGCCGCAACCTCAGCGGAGGCGAAGGTCGGCGAAGTCAAAGCCGGGAGCCACCACGCAGCTGACCAGAACCGGCGCCCGGCCAGCGGGGCGGCACATTGCCAGACCCCGCCAGGGACCAGGACCTGCGGCTGCTGGCCGGCGTCCAGATCGCCGCCGAGCAGGACA
>DAITAE010000186.1:2451-8205 GCA_036824445.1 Streptosporangiaceae bacterium
GCCACATGAGCGAGGCAGGATGGGGGGCTGGATTGGATGGTCCAAGTCCTGCGCTGCGCCGGAGAAGGTGACGACGATGGTGTCTTCGCTGCCCGCCGAGTTTCTCGACCCCCACACCCCGCCCGAGGTTGTGGTAACCGATCAGATCCGGCCGCGGATCACCGATTCCACGTTGGGTGTCCCGCTGGGGGTTCCGGGACCTGATCTTCCTTCCGTTCCTGACCCGCCGCGGCATGCGCTCGTCACGGTCGGCGACTCCTTGACCCACGGAATGTCCAGTGGCGCGGTGTTCCACACCGACCTGTCATGGCCCGCTCTGGTCGCGCGGTCTTTGGGAGTCGGCCTGGTCGTGCCGGCCTACGGGGGCCCGCTTGACGGGTTGCCGTTGAACATCGAGGCGCTGCTGCGTGGCGTGCAGGGCAGGTTCGGGGACGAGCTCAACGTGCTGGAGATGGTCCAGTTGCCGTTTGAGCTGCACAGCCTGGCCGACGCCAACGAAGACTACTGGGAGCGAGGCGACGGCAGCCGCACCCCGCGCACCGATCTGCGCTATGAGAACGTCGGCGTCTACGGGTGGGACGTGCGCGATTGCCTGTCCTCGACCGCGGCGCGGGCTATGGCCAGGATCGCCAGCCATCCGCCACACGATGACCTGCTCGGCGCCAAGCCCGACAACGATAACGACATCGCCGCCGCGTCCGTCCTGGCCCCGTTCGGTTCCGCGGCCGCCCAGATCGATGCCGTCGCCTCCCACGGCCACGACGGCGGCATCGGCACGCTGGTGGTGATGCTGGGCGCCAACAACGCTCTCGGATCTGTCGTGCGCAAGAGCGTGGTCTGGTCGGGACCGGGGTTCCAGGACCTGGACCGCAAAGGCGCATACACCGCCTGGAACCCGGTGCACTTCCAGGCCGAGTACGCCGAGCTTGTCCGCCAGCTCCTGCCGGTACCCGCGCGCCGGGTGCTCCTGGCCACGGTGCCGCATGTCACCGTCGCGCCGATCGCCACCGGCGTCAACCCCGCCAACCCCGGGGAGAAATGGCGGGAAGGTTCACGCTACTTCCCCTACTACACCGACCCTTGGATCGCGGAACAGGACTTCCGCCCCAACAAGAACCGCAACATCACCCACCAGCAGGCGCGGGCCATCGACTCTGCGATCGACCAGTACAACGACGCCATCCAGGAGCATGTCCGCAGGGCCCGCGCCGACGGGCGCGACTGGCACCTGGTCGACCTGTGCGGGATTCTGGACGGCGTCGCCTACCGCCGCTACATCGACGATCCGGTCGCCAGCGCCGCACAGCAAGACTGGCAGCCGTATCCTCTGCCCGCCCCCATCGCCGGCCTCGACACCCGCTTCTACCGCTCGGACGAGACCGGACGGCTCCAGGGAGGCCTGTTCGGGCTGGACGCCGTCCACCCGACCACCGCCGGATACGGTGTCATCGCCCAAGCCGTCCTCGACGTCCTTAACTCCGCCGGCGTAGCCAGCCCAGGCATCGACTTCACCCAGCTGCTCGCCCAGGACACACTGAACTCCGACCCGCCGGCGCTCTTCACGCGGATCTTCACCCTGCTCGCCCCGTTCCTGACCCGGCTCGCCAGCGCACCCGCCTCGACGGGAGTCGCCTGATCGCGGCCGGGCCCGGCCGCGATGATCACGACCGCTTCGCCGGAGCCGTGAGCGCCGCGGAAGGAGGCCGGGTGGTGCTCTCGGTGGGCAGTCGTAACGCGGGCTACCCCGCTGGTGCCGGGGCGGATGGATCGGTCTGCCAGAGGCCGAATTCGTTCCCCTGCGGGTCCCGGCACGTCACGAACCAGCCCATGCCCGGCACCGGGCCTGGCTCGTCCGCCTCGCCGCCGAGCTCCCTGACGCGGGCGGCACCGGCGTTGATGTCGTCCACGTCGAAGTAGGCGCGCGTGCCTCGCTTACCTGGCTCCATATTGGTGATCGCCAGGCCTGCCTGGTCGCTTATGCGTGTCATGTGGTACTCGAAGGGGCCGGGATAGGCCTCGAACTGCCAGCCGAACAGCGAGCCCCAGAACTCGCGGCTCTTCGTGGTGTCGTCGGCCGGGATTTCGAAGTGCACGATCTGACCGGTCATGGGCCCTCCCCCTTGCATCGATGTGGACCCGCGGACGCTGTCACCGAATGCAGGCGGGCGCCGGAGGGCGCCGCGCGCAGACGTGACCGTCCAGCGACTCGGCAGTCTACGCCCCCTGGTGTTGGGCCCACGCGGCAGGCCGGTGCCGCCCCGGCCATGGCTCCCGAGGTGACCCTTCAGCTACCCCGCCGCAAGCGCGGCGCCCGGCTGGTCCTTGTCACATCTGGGCGGGCTGGCGGTTCATGGCTAGGAAGCCCACGACGGGAGAATGTGACCGATGGACGAGGCTGACTGGCTGGCGCTGCGGTTCGAGGAGCAGCGAGCCCATCTGCGGGCGGTCGCATACCGGATGCTCGGCTCTCTCGCAGAGGCAGACGACGCCGTGCAGAACTCATGGCTGCGCCTCAGCCGCGCCGACGCCGCTGAAGTCGACAATCTCGCCGGATGGCTGACCACCGTCGTCGCCAGGGAGTGCCTCAAGATGCTGCGCGCCCGCCGGAGCCGCCGCGAGGAGCCCCTGGCCGACGCAGCGGTTGAGCCGTCGATGGGCGACGACGATGTCAGCGACCCCGAAGCCCAGGCCTTGCTGGCCGACTCGGTCGGCCCAGCGCTGATGGTCGTGCTCGAAACCCTCGCCCCGGCCGAGCGCCTCGCCTTCGTCCTGCACGACATCTTCGCCGTGCCCTTCGACGAGATCGCCCCCATCCTGGAACGCTCCCCGGCCGCCACCCGCCAGCTCGCCAGCCGCGCCCGCAGGCGGGTCCACGGCGCAACCCCTGTCCAGCCGGTCGATCTCGGCCGCCAGCGGCGGGTCGCCGATGCCTTTCTTACCGCGCTGCGAGAGGGCGACTTCGGCGCGCTTCTCACGGTGCTCGACCCCGATGTCGTCCTCCGGGACGACAGCGCCGGGCTACCCGGCGGAGCATCGGTGATGCGAGGTGCCCGGCCCGTTGGCGCCTACGCGCTCAGGTACTCGCGGGCCGCCCGGTTCGTTAGGCCCGCGCTGGTGGACGAGGCCGCGGGGCTGGCCATCGTCGCTCTTGGACGGCTCATCGGGGCGCTCGGCTTCACCTTCAAGAACGACAAGATCGCCGAGATCGAGGCGATCTCCGACCCCGAACGCCTTCGGCATGTCGACTTGGCAGCTCTCGACGGTTGACGGCCAACCGGCGGCCACCAGGCCCGGCCGATGTGACAAGAAGGAGCGATAACCGACGATGACCCGCACGCTTAGCCTTACCGTCCGCAATCTCGTCTTCACCATCGTGGTACCGGGGCTGGGAGGAGTCTGGGTTCCCTGGTCGATCTTGACGCGCCATGGACGCACACCCACTCCGGTCGCCTGGGAGGCGGTCCCGGTCATCGCGGCCGGGGTGGCCCTGTACCTGTGGTGCGTCTGGAAGTTTGCGGCCGTCGGAGGTGGCACTCCCGGGCCGTGGGACGCACCGTCGCGCGTCGTCGCGACCGGGCCCTACCGCTGGGTGCGCAACCCGATCTACATTGGCGCGCTCCTGGTTGTCGTGGGGGAGGCATGGCTGTTCATGTCGCTGCCGCTGCTGGCGTACGCGGGAATCATGGCGGTCTGCTTCCACCTGTTCGTCACCGGATACGAAGAACGGACGCTGCGCCGCCGCTTCGGCGGCAGCTACCTGGAGTACAAGAGCACGGTCCCGCGCTGGATCCCCCGCCCGCCGCGCCGCGCGTAGTTCTGGGTCCGGTTTATCGCTCACCGCCTCCTCAGCAGGGATCTCAGGGAATTCTGCCCCGGCGATCCCCTGGGACTCGGCAATGGGCCGCGGACGAGCCGGTGGCCGCAGGTCGCTCGGGCCAGGGCAGGACGGTGAGGCTTGGCCATTGCTGGCGCCACCGCGCGGTCTTCTCCTGGTAGACGTGACGGGGCGCGAGCACCGGGTTGGGACGCACCACCAGGTTGAACACGTCGGCAAGCCCGTACGGGGCGTAGATACGCCATCGCCCGCCGGGCTGCACGCGGACGCCGAGGCAGGCGGCTGTTGCCTCGAACGTGTCGATCGCCGCCTCGGTGGACTCATACGGGCGGCAGGGTATGCCGAACTTCTGCTCGTACCAGAGGTGCACCCTGGCCTGGTTGCGGATCTGGACCGGGACGGCCAGGCCAGCGAAGCTCTGGTGCCCGGCCTCGATGACCTGGTTCTCCGCATCCCAGGACAGGTCGGATTCGTCGAAGTAGGCCAGGTCGTAGTCCAGAATGCCCGCCTCCGGCGGCTGGCGGGTGACCACGTTCCAGACCGTCTGGCAAAGACACCCGGCGACCAGGTGCCAGCCGGGCAGGTCCATCGCCGCCGCACGGGCGAGTACCTCGGTCAGCGTGCGGTTGCGGCGCAGAGCAGCCCGGAAATGCGCGACCTGCTGGTCGATCGGAAGCTGCCCAGCTCGCATGGTCGCTTTCTATCAGGCCGGGCCGGCCTTCTGATCCCGTAGCTCAGCGCAACACGCATGGCTGGCGCGCCGGGTCCGGACCACGCGTCAGTATCCGCCGGGTTCGGGTGGGCTTAGCCGGCCCAGCCCACGGAAGAGGCCCAGGAAGGCCTCCTGCACAACGTCTTCCGCGCTGGGCCGGTCGCCGAGCAGCAGGAGGGCCATCCGGGTCAGCCGGAGCGCGTGACCCCGGTAAAGCTCATCGACGAGTTGACCAGATGCGGTGGGCGCCCGCTGCCGCGCTGCGTTGGCCCGCAGGCCCGGTGTGATTGCCCTGCGCACGGTCATCCGCACCACCTGACCCGGATATCCCCATGATGGCGCGCTGCCGGGCACGTGCGATGGCTGGTCGGCATACACATATGACGCCGCCGGCCACCGATTGTTGAGTCCCGACAGCGACGCGGGCCCGGGCCGGCGGTTAGCGTCGCTGCCGGCTTGCCAGCTCGTTGCCACCGGTGTGGTTCGGCGGCGGGATTGACGCCGCGTGTACCGATCTGAGCCGCACCTGGGGTGCCGCTGATACGCGGCCGCTAGCCAGCCACGGCCGGAATCACCGCGATGGCATCGATCGATACGAGTAGCCCATGCGGGAGCTTGACGTTGGCCGGCGCAGATCGCGCAGGCGGCGGATCGGGCATGTGCCCCGCATAGACCTCGTTGAGTCGCGCGAAGTCACCGACGTCCGCGTAGAAGATCGTGACCTTGACCAGATCGGCCATCGATGCCCCGGCGGCGTCGAGGATCGCCGCGAGGTTCTGCAGCGCCTGTTCGGTCTGTGCCTCGATCCCGTCGGCCGCGGCACCTGTCGCGGGGTCGATTCCCGCGGCCCCTGAACAGAACACAAACCCACCCGCAACGATCGCCTGGCTATAGGGACCGAGCGCAGCCGGGGCCCGATCGCTCGATACTGCTTGCCGTGTCATGGAATTACCCTTCGCGATGTGTCCTGCTGGCCCTGCTGTCTTCTTTCCGGAGCGGGCAGGAGCCTTTGGCCTGGGCGTGCTCGGCGGGACATCGAACCCGAGCGTGCTGATCCGTTGCGATGCATGGGCGCTCTCATGACCAGCATGTCAGGCAGTGAACTGCCCAGGATGCTGCGCAGCAGTGCGGGCGGTTGCGGGTGTCTGGCGTCACCATGAGGCCAATCGGGCCAGCGCACACAATCCCGTGCTCCCGTTGCCACGTC
>DAITAE010000187.1:0-8178 GCA_036824445.1 Streptosporangiaceae bacterium
CCCCGACACAGCTGTGGTGCGTGATGTTCGCAACAACTGTCGCGTCGCCCCCGCCGAGCTGCCCGGTGTCGTCACCGTCTCGGCGTCGGGCGTCACCATGCTGGCCAGCTACTCCAACACCGGAGGGCCGATCGTCGACGTGACCGCCCCTGGCGGCGACGCCGCCCAGACGCCCGGCACCACGTTCGGTCGCATCCTCGCCGGCTGGTCGAGCACCGATGCCACCGGAGAGTGGGAGGGCCTGGCCGCCGCCGGTCGCGGTGTCGAGGACGACAGCGGCAACCGGTGGGTCTGGATCAGCGGTACGTCGATGGCGTCGCCTCATGCCGCCGGAGTGGCGGCGCTCATCCGCCAGCTCCACCCGAAGTGGAGCCCGGGTGCTGTGGCTGCCGCCCTGCGCCGCAGCGCCACACCGACGCCATGCCCGACCAACTGGCCCGCCGACGACCCGCGGCGCTGCACCGGCGGTCCGTCGAGCACCACGTTCTATGGCGCCGGCACGGTCGACGCCCTCTCCGCCACCAAGCTCTGACCAAGCCGACTGGTGGAGCCGCGGCGCTGGGTGCGTGACCGGTCCCGGTGACCGAGGTGTCACGGTGACCGAGGCCACAGGCACGGCGATCTTGCTGGAACAGGCCGCCGCTGTCGGTCGACTCCGTTGTGTGTGGTGCTCGTTATTTGGTGCCGATGATGCACCGTGCGTGCAGAGGCAGTTGTGGCTGGCCGTCGTGCTCGAACGTGCGGACCTCACCGAGCACCGCGGCACGGATGCGGTCACGTGCCGCGTCGTCAGCGGCGGCAAGGCCCGCGACCGCGCCCGCAAGGACCTCGGTCGCGTAGGTCCAGTAGTCCTCGGCGCTGGCAGGCTGGAGGAAGCCGCGCACATCGGTCTCGGCGACATCGTGCATCCCGGCGCCGCGAAATACGCCCCCGATCGCATCGGGCGCGGCGCAGCGGAACAGCCCGGGCGCGTCCGGTGGCGGCGCCGGCAGCTGGACTTCGGAACCGATCGCCGCCAGCGGGATGGTCGCCCACGGATTGCCGGGCGGCTCGGCCCACACCGCGGCTGAGATCCGCCCGCCGGGGCGGAGCACGCGCAGCAACTCGGTGATGGCGCCGGCGATGTCGGGGAAGAACATGAAGCCGAACCGGCAGGTGATCGTGTCGAACGAGGCGTCACCGAAGGGTAGGTCATCGACATCGCACTCGCGTGTCTCGACATTGGTGAGCCCGCGCGCGGTCGCGTTCGCGCGCGCAGCGGCGAGCATGCCGCCGGACAGATCGGTCAGCACGACCCGGCCGCGGGGAATCAGCGCCGCAATCGACAGTCCCGGCTCTCCGGTGCCCGACGCGATGTCGAGATGCTCGCTGCCGTCGCGCAACGCCAGCGCGCCGATCATCTCCGCGCCTACCGGCGCGAGCATTTCCATGACTAGGGCGTCCCACTTCATCCATCCCGGAGAAAAGCGGTCCCACATCTGACGCTGCTGCTCTCGAATCTCATCTGCTCGCAACGTTGCATCCCCTCGCCGCCTGGTCAGCAGTCAGTACCCGGCAGGCACACCAGATAGTGCCTCTTCTCCCCGCCTGGCGGACCCCAGGCCCAGCCGCGGCAGAATCTCTCATGAATAAGAACGAAAGTAGACATAGACACCCCCGGGTGACTGTGCCCGCGCCAGCCTTGGGCGAATCGCTCACCCAGCGGAACCGAGTGACTCCCAAAGACACAAGCGGATGTAGGGCCTATGTCAACGAGTTGCAGCACCCGTGGAGACCGTGTGGAGAAGATGGCCACCCGGCGCCCGGAGGATCACAGAGCTTGACCTGGCCTTTCGATGGAGCGGGTGACGGGAATCGAACCCGCACTATCAGCCCGGGTCCTGCAGCCGGGGTCAGAATGCTGCTTCTTGTTGCCCGTTGTGCCGCCAGGTAGGCTGCTTGGCAGTGGCAGTGCACAGTCTGCCCGCTTCCGAGCTAGCGGTCGGCCCGCGCCGACGCTGGCAACGAGGACAAGGGTCGAAGACTCCTGTGCTTCATTTGGTCGTGCCATTTCACCTCGGCGGGCAGACGCGGGCAGACTCGCCAGGAAGAAATGATCATGACTCAGGACAAGGCCCGGAAGGCGGCCACCCGGCAGCGCATGGCAGAGACCGGCGAGCCGTATAGCGTTGCCAGGCACGCGGTCGGGCGCGAGCACGAAGGTGCAGCCGCAGAGGATCGGCCCGGCGCCAACCGGGGCGCGCCACCGCGTGATGACCGCTGGTATGCCGGTGAAGCCGAGGATGCGGGCCTCACTGTTGCCGAGTTCAGGGTGCAGCACCTGGCCGATCTGGCCGACAAAGCCCGGGAGCGGGCTGAGGAGGCGGAGGAGACGGTCAGTGTGGCGCGCGAGGCCGCCGAGCTAGCCCAGGAAGCCGCCGATATGACCCGGGGCTGGGCTGACAAACAAGAGCAGGAACGAGCGCAGCGGCGGGCCAACCAGGCGCGGGCTGCCGCCGAGGAGGCTCAGCGGCGGGCCGACCAGGCACAGCGGCAGGCCGATGAGGCAGAGGAAGCCGCCGACGAGGCCGCGGATCTGGCTGACGAAACCGGCGACAGCCCGCACACCCGCCCGCATCGTAGTTACCGCCACCGGGACCCCGAGGGGGCCGGTCCGGAACGTCCTCACCACCCCCGGGTTCCCGCCGACCGGCTGCAAGACCGGCTCGGTAAGCTCGTGGACCGGTTCGGGTTGCTGATGAGCCGGGCCGGGCAAACCACGAACCCGGCTCACGACGAGCCCAAGGACACTGACTCAGACTGACGCGACCGCGCACGCACGCCGCGGGTCGGCAGCAAGCCAAAGCTGGCCCGCGGCGGCAGACGCCTGGTGTCCTGTCATCTGGCGCAGCGTCGTCTGACCGGAGCACGGATGAAGTGGCATGAGTCAGGCCTGCGCCGAAGATCCCGTGCACAAATCCGTGCACATCTGGAGACAGAAGCGCCCCGGGGTGACCCACCCCAGGGCTCTGACCTGCGCTGTGCTTGGTAGCGGGGGCGGGATTTGAACCCGCGACCTCTGGGTTATGAGCCCAGCGAGCTACCGAACTGCTCCACCCCGCGTCGGTGTCACTTCACTGTAGGGCCCGTATATCCCGGAGGCAAATCACACAGTCCGGCGCCCGGGAGCGGGCAACCCGCGATCCGGTTATGCCCCGCCCGCCGGCCCGCCCGCGGTGCCCGGCCCCGACATCCAGAGCACATAACGAACCGGCCAGCCCGACGCCGGCGGCTGGGTCAGGACGTGTGCGTCCTGGATTGTTGTCAGGTCGACCACCCGGCTCGGCGTCCCCCCGTAAGGAGTGAGCTCCGCCGGGCGGGTCGCCAGCAGTACCGCCTGGTGCCCGGTCCGCATGATCTGGCGCATCACCTCCGCCACCTGCGCCGGTGCAGCGCCCGCCATGACGCCGGCCGGGATACCGCACATGCCGCGGATCACCTGGGTGAACCGCCGGGCCGCGACCTGATCGAGGAGCAGCACCGGCGATCCGCCCGGTATCGCCCCGCACAGGCTGGTGATGGCGTCGAGCTGGCCGACGCCCGTCCGCTGGAACGCCGGCGCGCTGCTGGCCGGGTAGCTCGCGGGCGCAACGACGCGCTTCCCCCCGATCCCGAACGTGGTGATCACCGGCGGGACCGCCAGCGCGGCCACGAAGCATGCGACGGCGGCCGAAACCGCCACCATCCCGGCACCCCGCGCCCGGGCGCGCAGAGCCAGCACGGCGCAAACCCAGATCGCGGCCACGATCAAGCCGGGGATCAGGACCGGGACGAGCTGCCGGCTCGCCCACGGCTGGTCGGGCGTTGTACTGGGCCGCCACAGTACCGTAATCGCCCCCCAGCCGATGATCATCAGAGGCAGCGCCCAGGCGCGCGCGGACCCGGTCGGGTCCCGCCAGGTGATCAGCGCCCTCAGGCACCTCCGCGTGAGCAGGGCGAGCCCGGCCACTCCGAGCACGAGCGCGGGCGCTCCCAGGTACCAGATCACCCAGTACAGGCTGTCCTCGGCGTACAGCCGCCGCGGATTGGCCGCCAGATGCGATATCCGCTGCAGGGCCACGATGTACGGGTTCGCCACGCCTTCGACCGTTTGCAGGTAGGGGCGGATGACGAACGCGGCCGCGGCCGCCACCACGATCACCGCTCCGGCTTCGGGCAGCCAGCGCAGCGGGCGGGCCGCGAGCACCCGGGCAACGCGCCGCCGCGCCGGTTCGACCAGGCCGGCCGCGGCGCCGACCAGGGTCACCGCGAGGAACGCGGCGGCGGCCAGCGCGACCAGGCCAATTTCCGGGGACAGCGCCTCCATCATCGGCGTGGCCAGGGCGAACCCACCGACCAGCCCGAGGCCGATCCCGGCCAGCAGGCCACCAGCCAGGGGCAGCGCCTGTGGCCTGCGCGCGGCCAGCAGCGCTCCCACGAACACGATGGCGGGCAGCAGGGCCACCAGCGACCCGACCGCCACCAGCACGGTCAGCCCCAGGGCGAGCCCAGCAAGTGCCGCCAGGATGCGGGACTGCCGGGGGGCAAGGCAGTCCACCACCAAGCACAGGCCGCCGAACAACAACGCCTGTGCCAAGATCTCGCTGAACGCCGACCGGCTGGTGTACGTCTCGGGCAGGGTGATAGCCAGCAGCAAGGCGCCCGCCGGTGCCCACTGTGGCCCGGCCAGCCGGCCGGTGAGCCCGCCCACGCTGAGCACGGCGAGCGCGCCAAGCAGTGGGCTGAGCGCCACGCCGCCGGCCAGCCCGTGTGTCCACAGCCCGGCCGCGAGCGTGATCGGCAGGCCGGCCGCTAGCCCGGGAGCGATCGCACCGGCGTGGCTGATAAAGCCGAAGCTGGAGAAGGTGAGGCCAGGATGGCTGCCGCCGAACGCCGCGAGCTCGGTCGGGATCGGCAGCGACCCATGCTGTGCTATCCAGTAGCCAAACTGGAAAAACGCCCCTGGGGCACGGTCCACAATCAGCTGTGGCGAGTTCGCCCGGAGTTGCCAGGCGCCGAACGCGGCCGCGACCGCTACCGTCCCGGCCAGCCCCCACCAGGCGGGCCAGCCCGTCGTCCGGGCCGGGGACCCGGCGCCGCGCCGAATGGCGGGCTTGGGCCAGCGGCCGGGAAGCTGGCGGCTGGCCATCAGTACCAGGCCGACCGCCACCGGCACCGAGATCAGCACCATCGGGACCGGGAAGAACCGGTTGGCCAGCAGCAACGGCAGGCCGGTCAGCAGCCACGCCATGATCATTAGTACGGGCAGGACGGTGACGATTGCGAACGCCTTGCCGCCGGCGGTGGCGCCGCGGTGCATCCCGAACCGCGGCAGCCCAACCGTCGGCACATCGGCAGGCTGCACGTCAGGGTCTCGCTGGCGGCCACCCTGCGTCTGCCTGCTGGTCGGGCGAAGTCCCAGCCGCACGCCTTCCACTGTAGAGCGCATAAGCCGCGCGCCGCATAACGCGGATGGCCGATTCCCACTAATAGCACCGCATACCATTACCTCTCAGGGCCACAATGAGGCCACCCCCCGCGCATCCACGACCCACGCCGAGGAGCGATGAGCCGCTACGACGATCCGGAGGGCACGGGCGAGACCCCAGCATCCGGAAAACGCAGGGCGTTGCGGGGCTGGCGCCAGCCCAGTGACGACAGCGGGTCCTGGGGCACCAGCGGGGGAAAGGCCGTCAGGGATCAACCAGCCCGCCCAGACGGGCCGGAATATACCGGCCTGCAGCGCCGCCGCGGGCCGCTCCTCGGCCCGCATCCCGTCCTGGGCGCGGCCGCGATCATCTCCACCGTCCTGGTGGTTGCGGTATCGCTGGTCGCCTACGCCGCCGTGCGCGACGTCTATGACGGCATCAACCACGAAGCCGTCACCGCCCAGATGCTTGGCAACCGCCCGCCCAAGCTGAACGGCTCGACGAACATCCTGCTGATCGGCTCCGACTCCCGGGCCGGCACCAAGGGCAAGTTCGGCAGGGACGTCCTGGGGTCACGGTCGGACACGACCATGCTGCTGCACGTCACACCGGATCACTCACACGCCTACGTGATCAGCTTCCCGCGCGACTCCATGGTGCCGGTCTACGGCTGCGTCGCCGACCACCAGGGCCACCCTGGGCAGGCGCCGGCGCCCGGCGAGGCGGAGCCGCTCAACTCCACCTTCTCCAACGGCGGCGCACCGTGCTTGTGGAAGACCCTGGAACACACCACTCACATCCACATCGACCACTTCGTCGAGGTCGGCTTCAACAGCTTCAAGTCGATCGTCAACGACGTACACGGGATCAGCGTCTGCCTCCCGTTCGCCGTCCACAACGCGCAGGCTCACCTCAACATCTCGGCCGGACTGCACAAGGTCTACGGGGCGCAGGCGCTCGCCTTCGTGCGCCTGCGGGAGAACATCGGCAACGGTTCCGACCTGCAGCGGATCCAGCGCCAGCAGCTCTTCCTGGCCTCGGCGATGCAGAAGATCAAGCAGGCCAACCTGCTCGGCGACTACAACGTGATCAAAGACGCCGCACACGCGGTCACCACCGACCTCACCCTGACCGACATGATCGGCATCGCCAACAGCGTGAAGGGCCTCGGCACCCAGGCGGTGCGGTTCATCTCGGTCCCGGTCGTGCCCTACGCGCTGGACCAGAACAAGGTGCAGTGGCAACAGCCGCAAGCCAACGATCTCTTCTCCGCCATCGCCCACGACAATCACATCCTCAAGGCGGCGAAGGCGCCGAACGGCAAGGCCTCGCCCGCGCCCACGATCAGCCCGTCGCAGGTGCAGCTCGAAGTTCTTAACGGCTCCGGCACGGTGGGGGTAGCCACCACGACCGCCACCGGGCTGGCCAACCTCGGCTTCAATGTCATCGGCACCGGCGACGCCCCCAACGGCTTCAGCTACACCGAATCCGTCATCGAGTACAGCTCCGCCACCCAGCTGCCCGCGGTCAACACCCTCAAGAAGCAGCTGGCGGGCGTCCGGGTGAGGCAGGTCGGCAACATCCAGGCTGGCACCCTCAACCTGATCATCGGCTCGAAGTTCACGGGGCTGACCGGCAGCCAGCCGAGGCAGAAGGGCCCGACCGGCTCGTCACTGGCGACCCTGAACTCGCGCAACTTCCAGGGCATCACCGCGAACCAGAACATCTGCAAGGACCCCTCCGCGTTCACCGGGCCGGATAGCCCGGTGCCGCCAGGCGGCTGACCGCGGCAGCGCCGGTGGAGCTGTTCACGAACTGGCACTCCTGGCCGCAGGCGGAGGCGGGGCTGCGTGACCGGCTGCCGGCCCACACGGTGACGAAGGTGGCCCGGGCGGTGGCCTTCGCCGCCGGCCAGCACGGTGACCAGCGCCGCCCGGGCGGCGCGCCCTACACCGAGCATTTGCTCGAAACCCTGGAGGTGCTGGTTCGCGGCGCCGGAGTCGCCGACCCCGATCTGCTGTGCGCGGCGGCCCTGCACGACGTGGTGGAAGACACCACCTGCACGCTGGCGGAGGTCGCGGCCGGGTTCGGCCCGCGGGTGGCCGAGCTCGTCGGCTGGGTCACCATACCCGCGCCGGCCGCCGGCCAGGACAAGGCGGCCATCAAGGAGGCCTACCTGCGGGGCCTGCGCCACGCCCCACACGACGCCATCCTGGTCAAGCTCGCCGACCGGGCCAGCAACGTCCAGACGCTGCGCAACCTGGCTCCCGCCCGGCAGCGCGCGTACTACGCCCAGACCATCGAGCACATCGTCCCGCTCGCCGAGGGCGAGCCCTGGTTCCGCTACTGGTACGCGTCCTGGCGAGCGGAGTTCGCCGATCTGGCCACGCCGCCGGGATCCCGCAGGCCCGGCAGCTCCTCCAGGGCCGGTTCCGCGCCCATCCGGGACACCTCCAGCCAGGCAAGCAGGCCAACCGGGTACACGATGTAACCGAACCGTGTCGCGGGTGCCAGCACGAACATCGCGGTCAGCGCGATGATCAGGCGCCAGACCGCGGCGCGCACCGTGCGCGGCGGGCGGACCACCAGGCTCACGATGACGGCCAGCCCCGCCAGCGCGAGCAGCACCACCGCGATGAGATGGCCGGTCTGCCCGGTCTCGGCAAGCAGGCGGCCCGGCAGCGGGCTCACCGCATCGGACTTGACGCTGGTCAGGCCGAGCGGGAACGCG
>DAITAE010000188.1:0-8152 GCA_036824445.1 Streptosporangiaceae bacterium
CTTCTGGTGAGCCCTTGCCACACTCTGGCGACTCATCGTCACCCCTTTCCCCCGGCTTCCCGGGGTCTACCACCGGCCGACGGCGGCGGGCAGGATGCCCCGTCCGCCGCACCGACGCGAACGCTCCCGTCTGCCGGCGAGTGCGCGCACGCCTATTCGGCCCGCAAGTCCTATGTTCTGCATCACAACCCACCTGAGCAGCGGCTGGGCTCTCAACATGAGACACATTCCGGACGAACTGCCCACGGCGGGACCGGCCGCCGACCGGGGATGACGCCGGAAATCAGCTGTCGCCGAAGACGGCGTTCCGGATCTGGGCGAGGTGGTCCTGGATCTGCTGGGAATCCCGGCGGTTGCCCTCGGGTGCCGGCTCGATGCCCAGCGCCCGCAGCAGGTCGGCCGCTGGCGCGGCGGGATCGCCGGTCTCCCCGAGCACCGGGTGAAGGCCCTGCTCGGCCAAGTGCTCAAACACTACGTTGACAACGCTCCACGGGTTGAACGTCTCCCCGTGGGGTGCCCCTGGCTGATCGTGGGTCTCCCTGCGGGGTGCCTCTGGCTGATCCATGGCACCACCTCCCCGGTATCGCCTGATGGCAAGGGAGCCAACGTGACGGCATCAAACGGTACCAACGACGCAAAAACGGTCTCAACTTGAGACACAAAACGGTAACGGTCCACTTATGGTTGTCATACGTACGACGTGACCTCGGCACGCCCAGGCCCCGGCGGGCTTGCCGCGGGTCCCCGCCGGCCACCGGGGAGGCATGGGAGGCGCGATGGTGCCCTCAGCGCCCTTGCCCCCCTCGAGTGGTAGCGCTCGGCTGGCGGAGGCACGGGAGCGGTTCCTCACCAGCGAACCGGTTGCCCCGAGTGACGTGCGCGAGCCCATACTCGCCTCATGGTGGCGGTCCCGGGACTGGAAAGTCGCGGCCGACCGCGTTGAGCTGTCCTACGTCCGGGATCCGAACCTTGACACCCCCCTGACCCGCAACGCCGTGCCGGTGCTGCGGAACCTGCACGAGCACCTGGGCGGGCAGCCCATCAGCGTGATCTTGACCGACGCGGCCGGCGTGGTGCTGAGCCGCATGACGGCGGACCGCGACCTCGAACGCCGCCTGGACAGCGTCCAGCTCGCCCCGGGTTTCAGCTACGCCGAAGA
This sequence comes from Streptosporangiaceae bacterium, assembly GCA_036824445.1. Taxonomy (GTDB): domain Bacteria; phylum Actinomycetota; class Actinomycetes; order Streptosporangiales; family Streptosporangiaceae; genus UBA9676. The sequence goes on from DAITAE010000188.1 coordinate 1,160, forward strand.
GCGGGTTGGCACCAACGGGATCGGGACGGCACTGGAGGGGGGCCAGCCCGCGCACGTGTTCGGCCACGAGCACTACGCGGAGGACCTGGAGATATTCGGCTGCGCCGGGGTCCCGATCAATGACCCGCTGACCGGGAAGCTGCTCGGCGCGGTGGACCTGACGTGCTGGCGCAAGGATGCGGATGCGCTGCTCGTCGCGCTCGTCAAGACCACCGCCGACCAGATCACCAGTGCCCTGCTGAACGACAGCACCGCCAGGGAAAGCCGGCTCCTCCACGAGTACCTGCGGGCATGCCGGCACACCAGCGGGATCGTGCTGGCGATGTCGAGCGACGTGGTGATGATGAACGATTCCGCCCGGCAGGTGCTCGACCCAGGGGACCAGGCCGCGGTGCTCGGCCACGCGGCCGAGGTGCTCGCCAGCCGCCGCTCCGGCGCGGTGACCGTCACCCTGCCCACCGGGACCCGCGCCCGGGTGCATTGCCGCCCGCTGTCACCGGACGGACCGCCCTCCGACGGGGTCGTCCACGTCAAGCTGATCGAGCACGCCGCGGCGCGGCACGTCGCCGACGCCGGCCCCAGGAAGCCGATGTTCCTTCCCGGCCTGGTCGGCTCGGCCCCGCTCTGGCTGCGCGGCTGCAGCCAGGTGGAGGCCGTCTACCACAGTCGCGAATGGCTCGCTCTTGAGGGCGAACCAGGCGTCGGGAAACTCGCCGTCCTCCGGGCCGTGCAGCAGCGCCACGATCCCGCGGGCCGCCTGAGCGTGCTGGACGCCGCCGACGCCGCCGAGCACGACTGGCTGGTGCAGGCACGCCGGGAGCTGCTCGAAAGCCACGGCACCGTGGTCCTCCGGCACATCAACCAGCTGGGTGCCAGGCAGCTGAACGCGCTGTCGTGTGCGCTGCAGGAGGCCCGGGCCGACGGCAAGCAGGGCCCGGTGCGGGTGGTGGTCACGCTGAGCCGCAAGCGCGGCGACGCGGACCTGACCAAGGTCTTGCGCCACTTCCCCAGCAGCGTGGAACTGGCCCCGCTGCGTCACCACATCGAGGACCTGCACGAGCTGGTGCCCTTCTTCCTGGCCAAACTCAGCCAGCAGGCCAGGCTGACCTGCTCTCCCGAGGCGATGAAGCTGCTGCTGCGGTCACGCTGGCCCGGCAACATCGAGCAGCTGTGGGACGTGCTCAGAAGGGTCGCCAGGCACCGCCGGTCCGGCACGATCCAGCCGGACGACCTGCCGCCGGAGTGCTGGACGGTGAGCCGCCGCCTGCTCAGCCCGCTGGAGTCGATGGAACGCGACGCGATCGTCCAGGGCCTGCTGGCGTACCGCGGCAACAAGGCCAGGACCGCCGAGTCGCTGGGTATGTCCCGGGCAACGATCTACCGGAAGATCCACGAGTACGGGATCGTCGTCCCCTCCAGCTGAGTGGTCACGCCTGGCGGCCCGGGCGCGTCTCCTCCGTTATCCAGCTCAGGTAGGCGTCCGAGCCCGCGACGATCGGCGTCGCGACGATCTCCGGCTCGTCGTAGCTGTGCCGCCGCACCAGGAAGTCCGCGAGTGCCTGGTACCCCGTGGCCGGGAGCTTGAGCACCAGCAGCCACTCCTCGGCACGCTCGATCCCGTCCGCCCACCAGTACGTGCTCGCGATCGGACCGGCGACCTGGGCGCAGGCGGCGAGCCGCTCCTCGACGGCTCCGCGGGCGAGTTCCATCGCTTCTACCCGCGAGTCCGTGGTGGTCTGCACCTGGAGGTACTGGACGGTCTGCGGAGGCACCTCGCTGGCGGCCACACTGCCCTGACCCGACATGCCAACCGATGTTACGCCGACCTGACGCGATCTGGGTGGTCAGCGTCCGCTGACCGGCTTCTCGCCGGGCCGCCAGCGCCAGTCGGCGGGGGCGTCCTGTTCGGCGACGATGCGGTTGCGGATGGTGCCCAGCTTCTCGACGGTGACCTCGATCACGTCGCCGGGCTCCATCCACACCGGTGGCGTCCGGGCGAAGCCGACACCGCCCGGCGTGCCGGTGGCGATGACATCCCCCGGCGCCAGATGGGTGAAGGACGAGAAGAACTCCACGGTCGCCGGGACGTCGACGATCATCTGCGAGGTACGCGCCGACTGCATCACTGTCCCGTTGAGGGTCGAGCTGATGGCCAGGTCGCTGACGTCCACCTCGTCGGTGGTCACCACCTCGGGCCCGACCGGCATGCTGCCAACGAAATTCTTCCCGGCCGTCCACTGGGTGGCCGCCCGCTGCCAGTCGCGGCACGACGCGTCGTTGAGCACCACGAAACCCGCGATGGCGTCGAGCGCGTCCTCGGCCCGGATGTAGCGGCCACCGGCCCCGATCACGATCCCGAGCTCGGCTTCGTAGTCGAATCTGCTGGTGAGGGCGGGCTTCACCAGGTCCGCGTAGGGGCCGTTCACGCTGTCGGCGCCGCGCACGAACGCGTCCGGCCAGGTCGGCACCGCCCGGCCGCCCTCCAGCGCGTGCTCGGTGTAGTTCAGCCCCAGGCAGAGGATCCGCGGCGGGGCCGGGACCGCGGCGGCGAAGTCGGCGGGCGCGACCTCGCGCCCGTCATGGCTGGCGAGCCCGCGGATGGCGGCCATGGCCCGCTCCCCCGCGCCGAGCACGTAGTTCAGTGCTGACATCCGGGGATCGCCGGTGGCGCCGGCCACATCGACGTAGCCGGAGCGGCCCCTGACGTGCAGCCGTGGTCCCTGGGCTGTGGCAATCGTGGCAAGCCTCACGTGCCGGATCTCCTTCGTGCTGGCCGAGCATCGTGATCACGGGATCGATGCACATCCGACTACATCTAGGTCATGATCACAATTTCCGTGGCCTCGGGAGGCGCGGTCAGGGCGCGATGCGCTGGCAGAGCCAGGCGAGCGAGAGCGGGTAACGGTAGTCGATCGCCATGTGGCTGGCGTCGAACAACTCGAAGTGGATCACGTCGTCGGGCACGCCTGCCTCCCGCAGAGCCGCCCGGAACGCCTCCGCCCCGACGTCGAGGAACCATTCGTCCCTGGTCCCGGCGTCGATCCAGATCGCCCGCAGCGACCTCAGCCGGTCGGCGTAGCGGGGCACCATCCGGACCGGGTCCCAGTCCAGCCAGCGCTGCCACACCTGCGGGCGCAGCACCCCCGTCCGCGGGTCGAACGGCAGCTCGACGGTGCCGTCCGGGTCCGCAGAAAAGCAGGCCGCCACGCCGAGCAGCATGACCAGGTCCATGTCGGCCTCCTTGGTGAAGGAGGTGCGGGACCGGAAGTCGGCCCACCAGCGCCAGATGTCCGCGTCGTAGTCGCGCAGGTGACGCACGCACTTGCCGAAGTCGGGTACGTAGCAGAGCTCATACAGTGAGTCGCCCGCGTGGGTGGCGAGCGCGCCGAACAGGTCCGGCCGCAGCATCGGCGTGATCATCGCCCCGAACCCGCCGCTGGACTTGCCCATGATCGCCCGGTGCCCAGCGTCGGCCAGCGTGCGGTACCGGCCATCCACCCAGGGCACGACCTCGTCACACAGGTAGGAGTGGTAGCGGCCGGTGCCGGGCGAGTCCACGAACTGACTGCCGCCGTAGGCGGTCCACGCGTCGACGTAGACCACGATGGCGGGCGGCGCCTGCCCGCCCGCGAACACCGCGTCGGCGGTCTCGGGGAATGGTTGCCGGTAGGCCGACCGGTTGCGCCACATCGCGACGTGGCCGGTGTAGCCCTGGATCACGTACACCGACGGGTAGGAACGGGCCGGCTCATCGTCGTAGCCCGGCGGCAGGTAGACCCAGACCGGCCGCTCGCAGGGGTCACCGAGCGGGTTCGCCCGCAGCAGCTCACTGGTGATCACCTGCTCGTCGATCCGTCCGGCCAGCTCTGCGGACCAGGGCAGCATGGGGCCTCCTCAAGTGACGGGAATGGTCGGCGCTCCCCCGATCCTCCCCCGTGCGCCGCCCCGGCAGTCGGCGGGGGTGGCCGCCAGCGCCACCGCCAGGTCCGCCGCAGGACCGCCCGTCAGGCCGGTTCCGCTGGCGCAGTTCCGTCGCGGCTTTACCGTAGACATCATGAGCCACCCGGCGGCCGACCGCGACGAAGCCGAGCAGCATTTCGCCGACTCGGTGCTGAAGCTGCGGTCGGCCAGCCCACCCGCTTCGTTCGCCGACCGGGATCTGGCCGGCGCCGTCCGGCCGGGCTCGGCGCTGACCGGGCAGCGCTGCCTGGAGCTGTTCGATGCCCAGCTCGCCAGCCGGCATCTCGACCTGGCCGCGCGGTGGCTGCGCAAGATCGGGGCCGGTTTCTACACGATCGGCTCTTCCGGCCACGAGGGCAACGCGGCGGTCGCGGCGGCGCTGCGGATGGACGACCCGGCGCTGCTGCACTACCGGTCCGGGGCGTTCTACCAGGTGCGTGCCGCCGACGCCATTCCGCCCCGGGACGGTGTGCGCGACGTGCTGCTCGGGCTGGTCGCGGCGGCTGCCGAGCCGATCGCGGGTGGGCGGCACAAGGTGTTCGGCCGCGCCGACCTTCACATCATCCCGCAGACCTCCACGATCGCCTCGCATCTGCCGCGCGCGGTCGGGCTCGCCTTCGCGCAGGGCCGCGCCGCCCGGCTGGGCACCGCCAGCCGCTGGCCCGCCGATGCGATCGTGGTGGCCAGCCTGGGCGATGCCTCGATCAACCACTCCACCGCGGTGGGCGCGCTCAACACCGCCGGGTACTGCGCGTACCAGCGCCTGCCGCTCCCGCTGCTGGTCGTGTGCGAGGACAACGGCCTGGGCATCAGCGTGCGCACGCCGCCCGGCTGGGTCGAGGCCGCCGTCTCGGGCCGGCCCGGCATCACCTACTTCCACGCCGACGGGTCCGACCTCGCCGACGTCTACGACACCACGCTGGCCGCCGCCGCGCTGGCCAGGCACCACCGCTCCCCCGTGTTCCTGCACCTGTCGATGGTCCGCCTCGGCGGGCACGCGGGAGCGGACGCCGAGGTCGGCTACCGTGACCGCGACGACGTCGCCGCCGACCTGGCCGCCGACCCCCTGGTCGGCACCGCCCGGCTGCTCGTGGAGGCGGGCGTGCTCACGCCGACCGAGGTGCTGGACCGCTACGAGCGCAGCCGCGCCCGGATCCTGGAACGCGCGCAGGAGATAGCCGGCGCCCCACGGCTGGCGACCGCGGAGCAGGTGATGGTGCCGCTGGCGCCCCGCAACCCGGACGCCGTCTGGGCCGATACGATCCTGGCCACGGCCGACGAGGACAGGCGGCGCGCCGTCTTCGGTGGCCGCCTGCCCGAGTCGGCCGGCCCGCTCACGCTGGCGCAGACCATCAACGCCACGCTCACCGACGCGCTGGCGGCCCGGCCGGAGATGATGGTGTTCGGCCAGGATGTCGCCCGCAAGGGCGGGGTGTACGGGGTGACCAGGGGCCTGCTGTCCCGGTTCGGCGCCGGGCGGGTGTTCGACACCCTGCTGGACGAGCAGGCCATACTCGGCCTGGCGCTGGGCGCAGGCCTGGACGGGCTGCTGCCCGTGCCGGAGATCCAGTACCTCGCCTACCTGCACAACGCCGCCGACCAGATCCGCGGCGAGGCCGCGACCCTGTCGTTCTTCTCCCAGGGCCAGTACCGCAACCCGCTGGTGGCGCGGGTCGCCGGTTACGCCTATCAGGAAGGCTTCGGCGGGCACTTCCACAACGACAACGCGATCGGAGCGCTGCGGGACATCCCGGGCCTGATCATCGCCTCACCCGCCCGGCCCGAGGACGCCGCCGCGATGCTGCGGACCTGCCTGGCCACCGCGGCCGCCGACGGCAGCGTCTGCGTGTTCCTGGAACCGATCGCGCTCTACCACGCGCGGGACCTGTACAAACGGGAGGACGACGGGTGGCGCGCGACCTACGAGCCGCCCGAAGGCTGGGCGCCCGGGCACGTGCCGGTCGGCCGGGCCCGGACACACGGGGACGGCACCGACCTGACGATCATGACTTTCGGCAACGGGCTGCGGCTCAGCCTGCGGGCGGCGGCCCGGCTGATGCTGGAGGGAATCACGTCCCGGGTGGTGGACCTGCGCTGGCTGGCGCCGCTGCCGGCCGAGGACATCCTGCGCGAGGCGAGGGCGACCGGGCGGGTGCTGATCGCGGATGAGACCCGGCGCACCGCGGGGGTGTCGGAGGGTGTGCTCTCCATCCTCGCCGATGACCGCTTTGGCGGCTGGGTCAGGAGGGTGACGAGCGAAGACAGCTTTGTCCCGCTCGGCGATGCGGCGGACGCCGTGCTGCTCTCCCAGGAGATCATCGAGGCGGCCGCCCGGAAACTGATGCGCTGACACCGCACCAGGGCGCCTATCCTGGCGGCATGCGAAGCCGCGGCTGGCTCGGGTATACGCCTCCTGGCCCGGGAATTCCGGTGGCACAGCAAGCGGTGGCCGAGGGCGGCGATCGCCCCGAGCTCGCCGACGTCGGCAGGCTCGCCCGGCGCCTCGTGCGGCAGGTGGTCCACATCGCCAGGGCCGAGGATGCCTCGGTCCGGCGCCTGCTGGCTGACCACCTCGGCGGCCAGACGGGCACTCTGCCGGTGGCCAGCGGGTCGTGGCCGCGTTACGACCACGTGAACGTCCAGGCCGGGCTCGACGCCTGGCTCGCCGAACCCGGCCGCGATCATGAGGTCTCAGGGCTCACCGGCTTCCACCATCGCGTGTTCGGGCTGGCCGATCTGATCCAGCCCGGCTCCTGGCAGCCGGGCCTGGGCCTGGGCAGCGTTACCACGGACTCGCTGCCCGCCGGGCCGGGCGGGGTCACGCTCGCCTGCGTGCAGTGCGCGCTCTACCTGGTCACCGATCCCGAGGGCCCGATCGCGCTGTTGGTCAGGGGGCCCCACGAGCGGGGTACGGGGCAGGGCGTCACCGTCGAGGCGGTGGCCGACGGCGCCGGGCGGGCCCAGCGGGCGATCGATGACATCCGCCGCCTGAGCATTGCGCATAACGTGTTCCGCGGCCACGTCATCGAGTTC
>DAITAE010000700.1:0-2277 GCA_036824445.1 Streptosporangiaceae bacterium
GGGGCCCGGCCCAGCCCGGAGCCAGCGAGGCCGGAACCGGGGAGCCCAGAGCCGCCGAGCCCGGAGCCGGCGAGCCCGGCGCGGGGCGATTCCACACCGGTCACCGCGTCACCTCAAGGGCGTACGTCGCCTGATAGAGCTGGAGGGCGGCGCTGGCGTCGGGAACCTCGGTCCCGCCGAGGATCCTCGAAAACCGCAGCATCTCCTCATCAAAGATCAGGCTGACGCGGTACAGCAGGTCCAGCCGGGCGGACCTGGCGACGTCACGCAGGGGCCCGGCCCCGAACAGCGCGGTGAGCAGCCGCTGCGGAATCGCGGTGGTACTCTCCTCGACTTCGGCCTCGGGCGCGTTCTGTACCAGCAGCCCGATCATGAGCACCGTGGCGAGCGACTCGTCATCGAAGCTGATGATCCGGGCGATCGACCGTTTGGTCACGTTCTCGGCCTTGACGACGCGCAGCACCTGGTCTTGCCACGAACTGACGGCCCGGGCAGCATGCGTGGCCAGGTCGGCCGATGCCCGTCCCAGCCGGGCGACGGCCTGCTCCGGACCGTCATCGCCGACAGCTCCATGGCTCCCCCCGGCAGCAGGATCGAAGCCAAAGATCACGCCCGCCTCGATGGCGAACTGTGAGCCGCTCCAGTCGTCGCTGTCGGCGCCAACACCAAGCTGATCAAGGAGCGCGGCTCCCGCCGGGTGATCCCGCCAGCGGGAAACCGAGACCTCCGCCGCCCGGTCGGCGACCGAGATCAGCAGCGACTCCAGGGCCGTCCGCAGCGCAGATCGCAGCGCCTGGGCCCGCGCCGGGCTGCGGCGGCGCTGCCTGCCAACCGTCCGGCGGGTCTGGAGGGCACGGAGCAGATCACCGGTGCTGGCGAAGTCCTGCCACCGGGCGAGCACCTCGCCGCGCAACAGGGAGCCATCGGCCGTCGAGGTTTCGATTTCGGCGAGCGCCGCCCGGTAGGCGCCCGTCACCGCGGCGATCAGGTCGTCGCGCAGTCCCGCCTGCGCCTCCACGTGGGCGGCGAGCGCGGGGACCCGGGTCGGGAAGGTGTCCAGCACACCGGACATGGTCTGGGTGAGCACCGCGACCCGGCGGTCGGACTGCGCCGCTTCGGCCAGCCACTGCTGGATGGGGCCGGAGGCCTCGGCGGGCAGCATGCCGTCGGAGAGCATGGTCTCCAGGATCAGGAAGCGCTGATTGCTGCCCAGGCCGTTGGCCTCAAGCATCGCGCCGAAATGCTCAATCAGCTGGGGCGCCGACGCCTCGTTGACGCGGGACAAGACGATCCCGAGCGCGGCGCCCCGGTCCCGCGCGTGCTGCAGCAGGTCCCAGACGGCGGCGTCGGCATACCGGCTCGCGGTGGTCATGAACAGCCATAGGTCGGAGGCATCGAGGAACTGGTGCGCGAATTCGCGGTGCTCCTGCACGACCGAGTCGATGTCCGGGGTGTCGAGGAGGGCGACGCCCTTGGGCATGCCCTCGCTGGCGGCCAGGACGAGCAGGCCGTCGCGGCCCGACCGGGCGAGTCCTTTTTGGCGTACCCGCGGCACGGTGGGGAGGAAGACGTTTTCCGCGAACCAGTCCACGTCGTCGGGATGGCAGGCGAGCACAGGGCTGTTCGTTGTCGGGCGCCGGATGCCGGTCATGCTGACGTGCGCTCCGACGATGCTGTTGACCAGGGTCGACTTGCCCGCTCCCGTGGAGCCCACTAGGGCGACCAGGATCGGGGAGCCGGACTCGCGCAGCCGTGGGAGCAGGTAGTCGTCGATCTGGCCGAGCAGCTTGTGCCTCTCCGCACGGGCCTCCTCGACTCCGGGGGCCTCCAGCGGCAGTTGCGCGGCGACGATCGGCTTGCGCAGTGCGAGGATCGCGGACTCGATCAGCTGGGCGTTCACCCGGACCGGCGGCTCGGATGGCGGGCCGTGCGGCGGGACGGCGCTGCTCCCGGCGGCGACACTGGTGCCGCGAGCGGCGGCGGTCTCAGGCGGGGTGGCGGTCTCCGCGGGGGCGGTGGTCTCAGGCGGGGTGGGGGGCCTGGCGGGGGTAGCCGGCCCGGCAGGGGCGGTGGTCTCTGCAGCGGCGGTGGCCCCGCGAGCAGTGGCGGCGGCCCTGGTGGTGGCGGTGGAGGCGGCCTCGGGAGCGGCCGTGGCCCCCAGGGGGGCGGCCGTGCCGGGCTGGGCAGCGGACGGGGCCGCTGCGCCGAGGTGAGTGGCGCCGGCCGAGGCGACAGCTGGGGCAGCGACGGCCGGGGCAGCGGGTTCCGGGGCAGCCG
>DAITAE010000189.1:0-1815 GCA_036824445.1 Streptosporangiaceae bacterium
GGGATGGACTCGTAGACCGCGGCCCGCACGATCGGGTGGGCGAACTCGAGCACCGGCCCGGGCGCCAGCACGTCGGCCGCGCGGAGGCCGTCGGCGAGCCGCGCCGCATCCGGGAGGTCCTGGCCGGCGAGCGCGGCGGCATGCCGGACGGGCGCCGGGCCCCCGAGGACCGCCAGCGCCCGGGTCAGCCGTCCCGCGCCCTCGCCGAGCTGGTTGACCCGCCGCAGCACGGCCCGGGCGACCGGTTCCGGCGCTAGGTTTTCCACCCGCGCCAGCGGGTCGCCGCTGCCCGGCTCGCGCAGCGCGGCGGCCAGCGATTCGAGCAGGAAAGGGTTTCCGCCGGTGTAGTCGTGGCAGGCCCGGCAGAGCTCTGCATCCGCCTGCCCGCCGAGCCGCTCCCGCACGAGCGCGGCGGTCGCCTCGCCGTCCAGCGGCCGGAGGGGCAGCGGCGTGCAGGCCGGGCAGGCGCGAAGCTCGTCCAGCACCGCGGGCTCGTCCGGGCCGCTGCGCACGGCGAGCAGCAGCGCGATGGGCAGGCCGTCGATCCGGGCCGCGAGGTGAGTGAGCCAACGCAGCGACGGCGCGTCCGCCCAGTGCGCGTCGTCGACGGCGATCAGCAGCGGCCCGCGCGCCGCGAGGTTGGCGGCCAGCCAGTACAGGCCGTGCGTCGTCGCGTACGGGACGTCGTCCTCGACCGATCCGGCGCCCGCCCAGTCGAACACCCGCGCGGCGAGCCCGGCGGCGCCGTCTAGCAGCTCGTCCCACTCGGCGGGGCCGGCCGATGCGCGGACCGGCTCGATGAGCTGGCGGGCGATGCCGTACGCAAAGCCGCTCTCCAGGGCGAGCCCGCGGGCGGTGAGGATCCGCGGTCCGGGCACCTCCGGGCGGCCGCAGGCGGCACGGAGCAGCGTGGTCTTGCCGATGCCGGCCGACCCTTCCACCAGCACGAAGGCGCCGTGCCCCGCCTCGGCGGCACCGGTCGCGGCCGACAGCACCGCCAGTTCCGCGTCACGGCCGAGAATCACCGGGTGATTGTCGCGCATGTGCCGCGCCCCCGTACTGCAGCCGGATACCGCCTAGCCCATGTCTGGTGGCTCCAACGTACGTCCGGCGTAATGGCGCGGCAATTTCTCAGGGTGCCGGGGTCAAAAGCTCATGGCGGTGGCCTGGATGTGCAGGCCGACCGCGCTGGGCACCGTGGTATCTGCCGCAGGCGGCCAGCCCTGCGGCAGCCGTTATGCATCTATGCCTGTCGTGCGCTGAAAGGACCGGTGTCACCATGACTGCCCTGCCACTGACCACGGCCTACTGGCCGGCCGACACCTCATCACCGGTCATGGAGACCACCATCGGCGGCGTGCTGCGCGCGGCCGCCGAACGCGCCCCCGACCGGCCCGCGCTGATCTCCGGCGACCCGGACCCGGCGCGGCGGCGGCAGTGGCGCTACGGCGAGCTGCTCGCCGGGGCCGAGCGGGCCGCCCAAGCGCTGCTCGCGCGGTTCGAGCCCGGCGACCGGGTCGCGGTGTGGGCGGCCAACTGCCCCGAATGGGTGCTGCTCGAATTCGCCGCCGGGCTGGCCGGCGTGACGCTGGTGACTGTCAACCCCGCCTACCAGGCGGACGAACTCGCGCACGTGCTCGGGCACTCCGGTGCGCGCGGCGTTGTCCTGGCCGCGGATTACCGCGGCAGCTCGCTGCCGGCGATCCTGGCCTCCGTGCGCGGCCGCCTGCCGCGGCTGCGCGAGGTGATCCCGCTCGGGGAATGGGACCGGTTCTGCGCATCGGGCGGCGGCAGCCTCCCGGAGGTCGACCCCGC
>DAITAE010000189.1:1915-8139 GCA_036824445.1 Streptosporangiaceae bacterium
TTCGGCGGCGTGCCGACGATGCTGACCGCGCTGCTCAGCCATCCCAGCCTCGCCCGGCGTGATCTGTCCTCGCTCCGCTACGCGCTCAGCGGCGGCGCGCCGGTCCCGGCGGAACTGGTGCGGCGGGTGGAGGCCACCCTGGGCATCCCGTTCGTGATCACTTTTGCGCAGACCGAGTCGAGTTGCTCCATCACGGTGACCCGGCCCGGTGACACGCCCGACGACCGGGCAGAGACCCTCGGCCGACCGCTGCCGCAGACCGAGGTGAAGATCATCGACCCGCGCACCGGCGTGACGCTCGCACCCGGCACGGTTGGCGAGATCTGCACCCGCGGCTACCTCGTCATGCTGGGCTACCTCAACGACGCGGAGGCCACGGGCGCCGCGATCGACAGCGATGGCTGGCTGCACACCGGCGACCTGGGCTCCATGGACGAGCGGGGCTACTGCCGCATCGCGGGCCGGATCAAGGAAATGATCATTCGGGGCGGCGAGAACGTCTACCCGGCCGAGATCGAGGCGGTGCTACTGAACCACCCAGCGGTGGCCGAGGTGGCCGTGGTCGGGGTCGCCGACCGGTTCTGGGGTGAGGTAGTGGGCGCCGTCATCCGGACGACTGCCGACGCCCCACCGACCGAGGCCGAGCTCTGCGAGTTCTGCCGCGGCCGGCTCGCCGCTTATAAGATCCCCGCCCGCTGGCTGTTCACGAGCAGCTTCCCGCTCACATCCACCGGCAAGATCCGCAAGGACGTGCTCAGCGCGCAGCTCGCTGACGTGCCCGCCTCGGCCGGGCGCGCCGCACCCGCCGACCGGGCCCCAGCGGAGGCGATTCAGCCGTAGCATCTGCGACCCCTACGCCGGCCGGTGGTCATCGGCTGTCCCGCTTCGCCTGCCGCCGGGCACTCATGGCGCGGGTGCTTGCCCGCTGCCGGGAAGCGGGACAGGAAGAATCAGCCCAACAGGGTTGTCCACCCTTCGGGGGAACCCGGGGGCAACCACCGGAGGTGGGTCATGACCGATCCGCGAACGATCCTCAGGCAGGCGCGCCAAGGTCCCGTACCGATGAACTGGCGGGTCTTCACCAAGAAGCGTGGCAAGTTGTCCGGCTTCTTGCGCGGGTCATCGCATGATCCGGACCCGTTGCTGGTTATCACCCCAGACGGTGCCATCGAATACACAAACGAACGCAAGCCGCTGACCGTGGTAAATTTCTACGACCTGGCTGGAATAACGCTACAGGTGCATGGAAGTAGCTTCTCCGATAGCACAATCGTGACACTTCAGGTATGGATCGATCTTCACTACGGCGACGGCGGAAAGACAAAGTGGCGATCCACGTCCTTCGCGGACAACTTGCAGACGATTCAGTACTTCATCGAAGCGTACGGCGCCCACGAGGCACTTCGAGGACGCTAGGCGGGCAACCCGGTGGCCACTCGCAAGGATCCAGCGCCTGCGAGGAGAGTCGGAATCACCTGAGCTGCTTACCAACCTGGAGCAGACCGTTGTGTTTGGCTGCGCGCAGGGTGTTCGATGTAAGTGGCGAGGATGACCCCCTGGCCGGAAGTACCTGCCAGCTTGGACCCTCGTGCCATAGGGGTCAGTGATGAGTCTCAGCGAGCGCGCCCGCGTGCCGCAGTGGAAAACCTCTAGTGATCTTGGTTGGCCAGGGCGGGGTGGCCGGTCATCGACAGTGGTAGCGTACTTGATCATCGCGGGGTGGCCCCTGATCTTCTGGCCACTCCAGTCACAGCTCGGAACCGCTCATTGGCTGTCCGGGCTGGCAATCCCCTGGTGGATTATGGTCGGCGGAATAACCCTCCTCGTTGTAATGGCGCGGGCGCTCCGCGGAATCCGCAAGGGACGGCCCGCCATACGCGGATAGCACAGGCGCGGCTAGAGCTGACAATCGTGCAGCCATGCAACTGCCGAAAATCCGGAAAAGGCAAGACCGATATCGGGCCCGATCGAGCGGGAAAGCTTGAGGTCTGCTTAAGCCGGACGCCAGCAGAGTTGTGCTGAGTCGTCGTTGATCCAGCGGACGGGCGGCCCGGCACTGGCAAGAACGTCAGCCAGCCAATAGGTCTCATCCGGATCCCATCCGGCCAGCAGGCAGCCGGCGCCGGCCACCGGCAGGGCCCTGCCCGCGGTCGTCAGATAGCCGCCAACACTCAGGTGGATCGCGTCATAGTCCGATGCGGCGGCGGTGTAGTCGGGCATCAGCCAGGTGCCGGCCCACCCGGTAACGCGCCACCAGTCGTGCCGCCTGGATTTGGTCACCTCCAGCGGGTAGCGGGCTACCAGGTCGACCCAATCGCCGGGTCCGGTGATCTCGTAGATTCGGGCGGCCCGGCGCGGTGTCAGCGGCCAGCAGCGCACTTCGGCCCATCCCGGCCAGTCTTCGATCGCAGTGAGCTTCAGGGCACCAAGGCCGGGCAGCGCCCGGGTCGTGGAGACGGGCGCCGGCCATTTAGGGGAGGACCACCAGTGGCCGCTGTAGTTGGCGGCCGGGTCTGCGGGCCGCTCAGCGGCGGAGTGCTCGTCTTCTGCCGTGAAGGCTCGCCATGCGGCCAGCCGCTCTGCTGCATCGGACAGCGCCGGCCCTTCGGTTGTGCCGTCAACTGGCTCCACATACTGCTGGGTGCTCAGTTCGACGCCGCTGGACCACCAGCGGGCCCCGGGCGCGCGCGTCACCGCACGGGCAACGGGCCGCAGCACTCCAGCTACCTCAGGGTGTGCAAGCGCCTGGTCGATCTCGTCGGGCGGCTGCCAGTACATGGCCCAGGTGACGGATTGGGCCAGCGGCGCCACCAGGTCGACATCGGTCATGCCGACGGTTACACCCTCCCAGTCGGCCCGGCCGACAGCTGCCGCGAGCTCGGCGGCGAGCACCGCAGGGTCCCCCGGGGGCGAACCGAACCACAGGATCTGTCTCCAGGAAGGGCCATGCCAGGCCTTAGCCTGCCCGCCACCGGTCTCGTCGACCAGCGCCCAGCACAGACGGCGGCCACGCGGGGCTGCCAGAAGACTCTCGGCATCGTCGGGCCAGCCCACTGCCCCACCGTAACCAGCAGACGGACCTCGCTGGAAACGCATTTCCCAGGTCTGGAGCCAGCGGCTCCGATGCCTGTGCCATCCCGGCGGCCGTGAGTACGCCGGCGAACGTTCAGCGGCCTATGGTGCGCCGTTGTCTGTTTCCAGCCCATGCTGGCGCAAAATGGCGCGCAGCCGCGCCAGCTCGGCGTTCACCCGGACGACTTCAGCGGCCAGAGACGGGCTATCTCCAGTGACCGCCTTGTCCTTCTCCCTACTAACCCGCGCGGCGAGCAGCTCCTTCTCCTTGGCGAGCAGCGCGGCCGCGGTCTCAAAGTCCTGGGAGTCGATCGCGGCCTCCTTCTCGCGCCGCGCCCGTGCGATCTCCTGATCAACATCGTCCACGTCGGGCCGCATGCCTACCCAGCGCTCGATCGCTGCCAGCCGCCGGTCCAGCGCGGCAATCCGCCCAAGTGCGTCATCCATCAGCCGGGCCCGCTCCCGCTTGCCCAGGCGCGCACCGCCACCGGCCGGCTCCTTGCCCGGGTAGCCGTGGAGCAGCTGGATCACCTGCTGGCGGACCCGGTTCAGGTCGGCGCCCAGCTTCACCAGAACCTGGGCGGCGACGCCCTCACCCTCGCGGATCAGGCCGAGCAGGATGTGCTCGGTGCCGATGTAGTTGTGGCCGAGCTGCAGCGCCTCGCGCAGCGAGAGCTCAAGCACCTTCTTGGCACGCGGGGTAAAGGGGATGTGCCCGGACGGCGCCTGCTGTCCCTGGCCGATGATCTCCTCTACCTGCTGCCGCACCGCCTCCAGGCTGATCCCCAGCGACTCGAGGGCCTTGGCGGCAACGCCCTCACCCTCGTGGATCAGGCCAAGCAGGATGTGCTCCGTGCCGATGTAGTTGTGGTTGAGCATCCTGGCTTCTTCTTGCGCCAGCACCACAACTCTTCGGGCCCGGTCGGTATACCGCTCAAACACCTCAACCAGCGCTCCTTCGCCCGCTGCCATCATGCACAGAACGTCGTGACCCGGCCATCAGGCCCAGTAGCCGAAATTCGGCACACCCGGGTGGGCCAGGCGGACCTCGGTGATGTTCGCCCAGACCCAGCTCTCGCCGAGCGCGCGGGCAACAGCGATGCGGTGATGCCCGTCGAGCACGTAGTACCTGTCGCCGCATCGGTAGAGGTCCACGGGGTCCATTCCGCGGCCGGACCGGATGGCGACGGCTATCCGCTCAAAGCGCGTTCGCGGCACATCTGAGGTGGGCCGGAAATGCCGGTCGAAGGACATCGTGGGCTCGACCGTTCCGACGATCCGCTCGATCGGCACCATCGCCTCAGCACCCGCTCCGGGGCCTGCTACGCGCTCATGCTCCAGCCGCCGTACACCCGGCGCTGCCGCGCCGGTGATGATCGTCACCTCACCCAGCACTGGCAAGCGGTTGCAGCTGGATGGCTGGCCGTGCAGCCATGCGGCCAGTTTGGCGAAGTTCGCATGCCGCCGGGCGCGGTCGAAATCATCCCGGGCGTCTTGGTGAGCCGATCCGGTGCGCATGGTCAAGACCCTGAGAACAGCCTATGCCCGCCTGGGAGCCTGGGTGGCCCGGTGGTGTGACGCCTGGCACAGGCTTGATCAGAATCAGGCCCAGGTCAGGCGTGGGCATTCTTAACGATGTTTGCCAGCGGCTGTGCGTTCATGTGGCGTTCCGCCTGGTCGGCGACGAACCCCGGCGCACGCTGGGCGAAGACGAACGTGTCGCCTCCGATGTGCGGTGTGATCAGAACGTTGGGCAGGGCCCACTCGGGGCGGTCGGCGGGCAATGGCTCGATATCGGTAACGTCGAGGGCTGCCCGCAGTCGCCCGTTAGTCAATTCCCCGGCCAGAGCGGCCGCGTCAACGAGAGGGCCGCGTGCCACGTTGACCACCAGCGCCCCGGCCGGCAGCGCGGCCAGGACGTCACCGCTGATCAGCCCGCGGGTCTCCGGGGTCAGAGCGATGCACACGACCAGGATGTCTGCCCCAGCGGCAAACCGGGGCAGCTGCGGCAGCGGCGCCACGCCGTCTCTTGCCGTGCGGGACACGCGCGTCACCTGGGCGCCGAACGGCCGCAGGCGCTGCTCGATCCCCTGCCCGATGTGGCCGTACCCCACCAGCAGGACCCTCTTGCCTTCCAGGCTGTCGGTGCGCAGGTGATGCCACGAGCGCCGTGACTGCCGCAAAGCAAAGGTCGGGATCTGCCGCAGGCTGGCGAGGATCAGGCTGACCGCGAGTTCCGCGGTCCCCTCCTCGTGATGCAGCCCGCTCCCGTTGCACAAGGTCACCTGGCCGGGCACGGAGTCCAGCACGTTGTCGACGCCGCTGCTCAGGCTCTGCACCACCCGCAGCCGCGGCAGCTGCGCGATCAGGGCGACGCTGGCGTCATCTCCCATGTACGGCATGCAGTAGAACTCGACCTCGCCCAACCCGCTGTAGTCGTCGTCTTCATAACGGAAGATCGCAGCCCGCGGCAATCGCCTGGCAACCTCGTCGGCGATCCCGTCGGCCGCTGGGAGCAGAAATGTCATGGGCGTCCCATCTCCGGCTTCACATCTGTGCAGGCCAGCGGCCCGGAATCCTTGATCACCGGGGGCCGTGCAACTCCAGTGCTACCTGACACCGGACTCACACCTCCCCGATCAGCACGGCGGTCGGCAGCTCGTGGCCAAGGTCGGCCACGGGGAGCCCGATTCACTTGTGAACGGAGCGGGTGCCCGGCCTCGGCGGCCAGCTCAGCCCAGCGGCGCAGACTTCCCATTGGGTCAGTATGGATAGCGACGGTCGGGACCGACAGCGTGGCGACCTCGGCCAGCGCGGTGGTCGTCTTAGACACGCCACCCTTGAGCAGAGCCACACAGATGACGAGCATCAGACCTTGGGGGCCAGGCGGCGGGTGCCCTCAGCATGGGCACGGTGGATCAGGCCAGCAACTACCGCGCACCTCTGTGGTTGGTCGTGGCCAGCCAGCCACTCCAGGGTGAGGGTCTCGTAGGCCCCCAGCGTCACCCCAGCTGCCGAGCAGGCCTCTATCAGCATGGTCAGGCTGGCTGAGAGCATCGTCTCGCCCTGGGTCTCCCAGACGCGGGCGGCCTTGATGGCCTCAAGCTCAGTCTCGTATGGGCCGTTCATTCTGCTGTGCTCTCTACGTAGAC
>DAITAE010000190.1:0-8134 GCA_036824445.1 Streptosporangiaceae bacterium
CGTCCACCTTGCCGTGGCGGAACGCGCGCAGCGCACGTTCCCGCTGGGCCTGGCCGAGATCGCCGTGGACGGCGGCGGCGGCGAACCCGCGGCTGGTCAGTACGTGGGCCACCTGATCGGCGGTTCGCTTGGTCCGGCAGAACACCATGGTCAGCCCGCGTCCCTGCGCCTGCAGCATCCGGACCAGCATCTCGATCTTGTCCATCTGGTGGGCGCGGAAGACATGATGCTCGGTGAGCGGCACGAGCTCGGGCTCGTCGTGATGCTCGGCCCTGACGTGCATGGGCTGCCTCAGGTGGCGGCGGGCGAGCGTGACGACCTCGCCGGGCATCGTCGCCGAGAACAGCATGGTCTGCCGGCTCGCCGGCGTCAGTTGCAGGATGCGCTCGACGTCGGGGAGGAAACCGAGATCAAGCATCTTGTCGGCTTCGTCGAGGACCAGCGTTGCCACGTCCGACATGTCGAGATGGTGCTGGCGCGCCAGGTCGAGGAGCCGGCCTGGGGTGCCGACCACCACGTCCACGGTGCCGCGCAGAGCCTCGATCTGGGGTTCGTAGGCACGGCCGCCGTACAGCGTGAGCACCCGCGTGCCGCCCGACCCCGCCGCGGTCTTGAGATCCCCCGCGACCTGGATCGCCAGTTCCCTGGTCGGCACCACGACCAGCGCGCCGGGCGCCAGCGGCCGCCGGTCAGCGGGTCGGCCGAGGCGCTGCAGCAGCGGGATGCCGAAGGCAAGCGTTTTGCCTGTTCCGGTCCTTGCCTGGCCGATGATGTCGTGCCCGGCGAGCGCAATCGGGAGGGCCAGCGTCTGGATGGGAAACGCGGTGGTGATTCCATGGGCCGCCAGCGCGTCGCAGATCGGGCCGCTCACACCGAGGTCGGCGAAGGCCGGGTCGGCCGGTGTGGTCGGGATGCCGACGGCCTCGTCGGTGTCCCTGGTGGTCTGTATTTGTGTTGTCAGGGCTTTCAGCTTCCATCAGTGGCCCGCGGCGCGGCGCTCGCATTGCGCACGCCATCACCATCCCGGGCCCGGGGATTCACGTTCGTCGGGGCCGGTGCACCGACGACAGGTTGTCGTGGCGTTGGGTACGCTCGGCACCAGACCCCGCTGCCAGTTGCAACACGGCATCATACTGGCCGCATTCCCTCCGGCTGCGAGGCAAGTCTAGCAACGCGCGCCCCACAAGGCCGCCGTGACATTCCGGTAGCCGGGCCCCCAGGCCCGCCAGGCCCGGCTCGGCACCCTTGTTAAGCTCCCGGTGTGGCAAGCACGGACGGCGTTCTTGACCTGCTTGGCCTGCTCGCCTACGCCGAGCTGGTCGCCTTCTTCCGGCTGTCCGAGGACGCCGCGCTGGCGCCGTCGCTGTCGGACAAGGCCGCGCTGGGCGAAATGGCCGTCGCGGAGTTCGGCCATTTCCAGATGCTGCGCAGCCAGATCACGCGGATGGGCGCGACCCCGGAACAGGCGATGCAGCCGTTCGTGGAGCCACTCGACGCCTTCCACGCCAGGACCGCTCCTTCCGACTGGCTGGAGGGGCTGGTGAAGGCCTACGTGGGCGACGGGATCGCTGCGGACTTCTACCGGGCGATCGCGGTACTGCTGGATTCGCAGACCCGGCAGCTCGTGCTGGACGTGCTCGCCGACACCGGGCATGCGGACTTCGTCATATCGCGGGTACGCGCGGCGATCGATGCCGATCCAGCCGTCGCCGGCAGGCTGGCGCTCTGGGCGCGGCGTCTCGTCGGGGAGGCACTGGCACAGGCCCACCGGGTGGCGGCCGAGCGCGCGCCGCTCGCCAGGCTGGTGGCCGGCGGCGCCGCGGGCCAGGCCGGGCCGGGCGGTGAGCAGGGCGAGATCGGCCGGATGTTCGCGCGGCTCACCGACGCGCACGACGAGCGGATGACGGCGCTGCGCCTGACCGACTGGGAGCGGGTGCCGGAGTCGGAGTAACTCACAGGTGCTGGCCGAAGCCGACCCGGCGCTGCTCGACGCCGGCGAACTCCACGTAACCGATCTTGTCCGCCGGCACCATGACCTTCCCGTCCTTGTCGTCCGGGACGACGAACAGGCCGCCGGAAGCCAGCGCCTCGGCCAGGGAGCTCTCGATCTCCTCGGGAGACGCGTTCGTGTCGACCACGAGTTCGCGGGTGATCGACTGGATCCCGATCTTGACTTCCACGGCGTTCCTCTCGGTGCTCAGCTCTGCTCGCCCGCCCGTGGCCAGCCACTGATCCCCCGCCACGCCAGCCGGGCGATGAGCTGCTCGGCGGCGTCTTTGGGAATCATCTGACCCGTGCTGAGCCAGTAGGTGGCGCTGAGCTGCGCCATGCCGACCAGGCCCATGCCCAGCAGGTGCGCCTGGTCGTCGCTGACGCCCGCGTCTTCCCTGATGATCTCGCTGATGATGTCCGAACAGTCGCGCGTCGAGCGGTCCAGCCGGTCGCGGACGGCCGGCTCGTTGCGCAGGTCGGACTCGAAGACCAGGCGAAAGGCCTGGCCGGTGCTGCCGACGAAATCGAAGAACGCGGTGAAGGTGGCGGTCACCCGCTGCTTGTTGTCGGTCGTGGAGGCCAGCGCGTTGCGGACGGTCGCGGCCAGTGCGTCGACGCTCTCGTCGAGCAGGGCGAGGTAGAGCTCGAGCTTGCCGGGGAAATGCTGGTAAAGGACCGGCTTGCTGACCCCGGCGCGTTCCGCGATCTCGTCCATCGCCGCGGCGTGATAGCCCTGGGCAACGAAGACTTCGCGCGCGGCGCCCAGGAGCTGCCGCCGCCGGGCGGGCTTCGGCAGCCGCGTGCCGACCGGCGGGGTCTGAGGGGTCGCGGTCACTACGGTCTCCGATCCGCTCGCTGGGACCTGGCGGTCAGCTCCGTTGTCAACGGTAGTCGTCCTCATCGAGCTTCACTTCCCGCCGCTGTTCGGCGGCATCGGCTTCGTCGACGTCGAGCGGCAGGTCCGGCTCTTTCTCCGCCGGCGCCTCGCCTTCCTCGGCCGGGGCCCACCGCTGGTCCTCAGAATCGGGCTCTGGTTTCTCCAGGTCGCTCTCGCTCATCGGTGATCTCCCCGGGTCATGTCCGCGTACAACTCGATCCGCCCCGATCGTCGTCCTCCACGGCGGCGCGGGTGGTCTCGGCCTGATCACTGGGCATGACCCCGACGCAGCACGTCGACCGCGTAGTGTAAGCGCACCGCGGGATCGCACGGTAGCCGGCGGCGCGGTGCTCCCCGAGGGCCACGGCGCGGCCGGCCCGCGCAAGGCCCGTTGCGGCGGGCACCGGCTGTTCCCCGCCGAGCCCGATGACGCCGATGTCCGGCACCCGCTCATCCTTCCCCGTGGCGGCAGCGGCTCACCCAATCATGTCAGCGGCGGGGTGCCGCGGACGGGAGGCGAGACCGATAGATAGGCCACCACCCGACCGCGGCTGGACAGACCGCCCGCCCGCGACCCGGCAGAGCGCCCGACTGGCCTGGTGGCCGCCACCGCGTAGTCTGGTTTGTGGTGAATGCCCGCCCGCCGGGGAAGCCTGCTCCCGGCGTGACGGCGGCCCATGGACACAGGCAGAACGGGTATCGACACACCATGCGCAGTATGTGGAAGGGTGCGATCTCGTTCGGTCTGGTCAACATCCCGGTGCGGCTGTACACCGCCACCGAGCAGCGTGATGTGACGTTCCGCCAGGTTCACCGCACCGACGGCGGGCGGATCAAATTCCGCCGGGTCTGTTCGGTGGACGGCGAGGAGGTCCCGTTCGCCGACGTCGCCAAGGGCTATGAGCTGCCCGACGGCGAGATGGTGGTGCTCACCGACGACGACCTGGCGCAGCTGCCGCTGCCCACCGCCCGCAGCATCGAGGTGGTCAACTTCACGCCGGCCGAGCAGCTGGACAGCATCCTCGCGAACCGGGCCTACTACACCGAGCCCGAGCCGGCCGGGTTGCGGGCGTACGCGCTGCTGCGGGACGCGCTGGAGCGGTCGGGCAAGATCGCGATCGCCCGGGTGGCGCTGCGCCAGCGCGAGTCGCTCGCCTCGCTCCGCACGAGGGACGGGGTGATGGTGCTGGAGACTCTGCTCTGGCCGGATGAGATCCGCGCTGCCGATTTCGAGTTCCTCGAGCAGGACGTCGAGGTTCGCTCGCAGGAGCTCAAGATGGCGTCGTCGCTGATCGACTCCATGACGGTGGACTTCGACCCGACGATGTACCGCGACGGCTACCGGGAGGCGCTGGAAGAGCTTGTGGCGGCCAAGGTGCAAGGCCACGAGGTGGTCCAGCCGCAGCCCCAGGTGGAGGAGGGTGGCGGCAGCCTGGCGGACGCGCTGAAGGCGAGCCTCGCGGCGGCGAAGGCCGACGCCGCCGACGGCGGCGGCAAGCGGCAGGCCAGGGGCAAGGCCAGCGCCTGAGGATGCTGCGACAGCGCACGCTCGGCCAGGGCCTGACCGTCCCCGAACTCGGTCTCGGGTGCATGGGCATGAGCCAGTCCTACGGGATCCCCGACGACGAGGAGTCCGTCGCAACCATCCACCGGGCGCTCG
This sequence comes from Streptosporangiaceae bacterium, assembly GCA_036824445.1. Taxonomy (GTDB): domain Bacteria; phylum Actinomycetota; class Actinomycetes; order Streptosporangiales; family Streptosporangiaceae; genus UBA9676. The sequence continues at coordinate 4,530 of DAITAE010000190.1, forward strand.
ATTTGGGCGTCACGCTCCTCGACACCGCGGACTCCTACGGGCCGCACACCAACGAGCGTCTCGTCGGCGCGGCGCTCAAGGGCCGCCGTGCCGAGGCGGTCCTCGCCACCAAGTTCGGCCAGGAGTTCCGGCCGGACGGCACACGCGGCGTCAACGGCCGGCCCGAGTATGTGCGCCGCGCGTGCGACGACTCGCTGCAGCGCCTCGGCGTGGACCACATCGACCTGTACTACCAGCACCGGGTCGACCCGGACGTGCCGGTCGAGGAGACCTGGGGCGCGTTGGGCGAGCTGGTAGGCGAGGGGAAGGTGCGCTTCCTCGGTATCTCCGAGGCGGCACCGGCGACGGTACGGCGGGCACACGCCGTGCACCCCATTGCCGCTGGCCAGTACGAGTACTCGCTGTTCAGCCGCGACCCGGAGGCGGAGTTGCTGCCGGTGCTCCGCGAGCTCGGCATCGGGATGGTCTGTTACAGCCCGCTCGGCCGTGGCATGCTCACCGGGACCCTGCCGGCCGGCGGGGATTTCGGCGAACGCGACTTCCGCCGGCACGCTCCGCGTTTCCAGGGCGCGAATCTGGAGCGCAACCTGGCGGTTGCGGCGCGGATCGCGGACCTCGCCGCGATCAAGGGTGTGACACCGGCACAGCTGGCGCTTGCGTGGGTGCTCGCCCAAGGCGACGACCTGGTCGTCATCCCCGGCACGAAGCGCCGCGTCTATTTGGAACAGAACGTGTCGGCGACCGAGATCGTGCTCACGCCCGACGAGCTGCGCCGTCTCGATGAGCTGGCCCCGGCCGGAGTGGCGGCGGGCGACCGCTACCCGCCCGAGATGATGGCACGGCTCGGCCAGTGATCTCCCGGGTTGCTGGCGCGGCTTGGCCGGCGATCTCTGGGCTTGCTGGCGTGGCTGGACCGGTGATCTCTGGGAATGCTGGCCCGGCTTGGCCGGTGAGTTGCTGATCACCGCGCCCCGGGTCGTCCCAGGGACGGGCGAGCCGGCGATCCTCGAGCCCGGCTACGTGCTGGTCACCGACGGCCGCGTGGCCGAGGTCGGCGGGGGGACGCCCCCGCGGCGGCCTGATCTCGCGCTCGGCAGCGGGTACCTCGTGCCCGGCCTGATCGATCTCCAGGTCAACGGCTACTTCGGCGTGAGCCTGGCCGACGTGGAACCCGCCGGGTGGGCACTCGTCGCGCGGCGCTTGCCGGAGACGGGCACCACGGGGTTCCTGCCCACTTTCGCCGCCGCCCCGGGCCGGATCTGCCTGGTCACCGACGCGTCCGCGGCGGCGGGAATGGCGCCGGGACGCTACCGGCTCGGCGGGAAACTGGTCGAGGTGCGGCCGGGTGACGGCCAGGCCCCGCGGCTCGCGGACGGGACTCTGGCCGGGTCGGTGTTGCGGATGGACCGGGCGGTGGCGAATGCGGTGGCGGCCGGCGTGGGGCTGGCGGAGGCGGTTGCGGCTGCCACCCGGATCCCGGCGGACCTGCTCGGCCGCCCCGACCTCGGGCGGCTCAACCCGGGGGCAGCGGCGGACCTCGTCTGGCTCGACGACGACCTGCGGGCGCAAGCCACCTGGGTGGCCGGCGAGCGGGTGTACCCGGCAGGTGCTGTGCCTGCGTGACGAGCCCGGAGCGGCGCCGGTTACTGCTCGCGGTACACCTTGTGCTGCGCGGCCTGGGCCCGTGGGCGGATCACCAGCAGGTCCACGTTGACGTGGGAGGGCCGGGTGATCGTCCAGGTGACGGTGTCCGCGATGTCCTCGGCGGTGAGGGGCTCGCGCACCCCGGCGTAGACCGCCGCGGCCCGGTCGGAGTCACCCCGGTACCTGTTGAGTGCGAACTCGTCGGTGCGGACCATGCCGGGCGCGATCTCGATCACGCGCACGGGCTGGCCGGAAAGCTCCAGCCGCAGTGTCGCGGCGATCGCATGCTCACCGTGCTTGGCGGCGACGTACCCGCCGCCGCCCTCGTACGCAACGAAGCCCGCCGTGGACCCCATCACGACGATGGTGCCGTCGCCGCTGGCTATCAGTGGGGGAAGCAGCGCCTGGGTCACGTTCAGCGTGCCGAGCACATTGACCTCATACATGGCCCGCCAGTCGGCAGGATCGGCCTCGGCAACGGATTCGGTCCCGAACGCACCGCCGGCGTTGTTGACCAGCACGTCGCAGTGGTCGAGCGACTCGGCGAAGGCGTCGACCGCCGCGCGGTCGGTGACGTCGAGGGCCTGGGCCTGCGCGGAGCCGCCATCAGCGCGTATCCGCTCGGCCACGGCGTCGATCCGGTCGGCGCGGCGCGCGGTGAGGATCACGTGGTAGCCGGCCCCCGTCCCGGCGAGCCTGACCGCGGTGGCAGCGCCGATACCGCTGCTGGCCCCGGTGACGACGGCGATTGGCTGCATGTCCCTGCCCTTGCTGCTGGAGGCCTCTGGCCCGCTGTTGCCTGGGGCCGCGGCGTGTTTGGTGAAATTCTGCCAGTCGCGGTGGGCCGGCGCGGGCGGACCGCTGTCGCGACCGGAGAGGTCGCCATGGGCGAAGGGGCTGCTGCGGGCAGCGGGGAGGGCTTAGCCCGGATAGGTGGTGGGCCCAGTCGCATAGCCGCGGCCGCTGGGGATTGTCGATGCCATCGTGCCCGGCTCGGGCTGGGCGAGTTTTCAGCCGCGAGCCTGTTTGGCGCAATGGTGCCGCCGGCAGAGTGGCGCGTGTTGTCCAGAATGACGCATGTACGGTCGGACGAATTGAGGACGGGGGCGGTCTGTTATACGGCACCCGGTATGGGGCGTACACGGGGTGGCGCCCGCGAGCCCTGCCCGGATGGGTACCGCCGCCCCGGCCGGTGGGTTCGCAGCTCGACGCGGGTCTGGTCGGTACGGGTTCCGGGCGGAGCCAGATCACGGCCGGTGCTGCCGGGCAGCCCGCCCTCGAGTCCCCTGCCGTCCCAACGCGGCCGCGGCGGGAGCTGCTTGCGGGAGCGCCGTTCCTGCCAGGCGTCGGCCACCCCGTACCCCAAAAAGCCCGACGCCGCGATGATCGCCGCGACCCCAGGGAAAAGGCCAGGGGGATCCAGGCTTCCTCACCGATCAGGGCCACCACCCCCACCCAGGGCGAAGGCGATGAGCATGCAGATCCCCGACCTACAGACCGCTTTCGCCAGCGTCCGGGCTGGCGTACCGGCAGGCTCAGCGGCACGCTCGGCGGCGGCCGACCCGGAGGGGATGTCGGCGGTGATGTCAGCCAGGTCCGCATAGGTCCGCGAGACGAGCGCAAGGCCCACCCGCGTGTCCAGTTCGTTCTGGGTCAGCCGGTCCTGTACGAACGCGACCTTGAGCAGCTCGATCACCCGCTCGCGGTCCGCACGGGACGCCCGTAGGCGGCCGTGGCCTCCAGCAGGTGCTGCCCTCTCTCCTTCCGGATCTGTCATATCCGGCGCCCCCTCCGCGCTGGACGCAGGAACAGCGTGCGCGGCTGCACCCGGGCCATTCTGCAGCCTCGCCATGATCGACTACGCGGCGGCTTAGCCGGTGTATCGAGTGGGGGTGGTCGTGTAGGTACGGCCGGATGGGGTGTGCCAGATCAAGACGCCGGGTTCGGGCTGTTCGAGCCGC